>JAEYQF010000014.1 GCA_023410155.1 Verrucomicrobiota bacterium
TGCTGAAACAGGACGGACGCGCCCCAACGGAAGCCGAGGTGCGCGAGTATCGCGAGAAGCAGTCGCGGCGTTCGAGCGCGATCAATGCGCCCAAGCTCACCGATCAGCTCGATCTCGCGACGTTGAAAGAGGTCGGGTCAGACGAGGCGAAGAAACGTTTCACCTGCGCGCTGAAGCCGGACGGCGACGGCGATACGGTCGCGAGATTCCTCGAGGTGCGCCTGACGCTGGATCGCGCGAGCGGCGTGTTCGAGGAAGTGGAGATCGTGTCGCGCGAACCATTCTCGCCGGCGACAGCGGTGAAGATTGGAGAAATGAAGACGGTGATGACCTACAGCCTGCCGGATGCGGAGCGGCCAAGTCTGTTGCTCGCGGTGACGACTCGCCTCCGCGGTCGGGCGTTCTTCGTGAAGTCGCTCGACGCGGACATGACGGTGTCGCGCAGCGAGTATGTTTTCGCGGGGAAGAAGCCGCGGGCGGCGGCCGTGGACAACTGAGCGGTCTGGCGCGGCTGCGCCTCAGCCTTCAGCGGTCCACTTGAAGATCAGCGTCGTGTTCGGCGGAAGCGTGAGCGGGAGAGATTGGGCGTAGCCGTCGCACTCGCTGTCTTCCGTGTGGCGCGCGCCGTCGTTGCCGAGGCCGCTGCCGCCGTAGAACTGGCTGTTGGTGTTGAGCACTTCGCGCCAGAGGCCGCGACGAGGAACGCCGATGCGATAGCTGCGCGTGGCACCCGAGAAATGTCCAATGACGGCGAACAGCGTTTTCTCCTCGGGATCGATGCGGAGGTAGGCGACGACGCTCGCATCGGCATCGCTGCACGCCAGCCAGCGGAAGCCCTGCGGGTTGAGATCATTTTTGCCGAGCACGGGCTCGGCGGCGTAGAGGCGATTGAGATCGCCGACGAGACGGCGCACGCCTTCGTGATCGGGATATTGGCAGAGATGCCAGTCCAGGCTCGTGTCGTAGTTCCACTCGCCGGACTGCGCGAACTCGCCGCCCATGAAGAGCAGTTTCTTGCCGGGCCAGCCCCACATGTGGCCATAGAGCGAGCGCAGGTGCGCGGCTTTCTCCGGGATGTGCCACGCGCCCATTTTGAAAAGCATGGAGCCTTTGCCGTGGACGACTTCGTCGTGGGAGAAAACGGTCACGAAATTCTCGGCGTATTGGTAAAGCATGCCGAACGTGAGGTCGTTTTGGTGCCACTTGCGGTGGATGGGCTCCTTCTGGAAGTAGCGGAGCGTGTCGTGCATCCAGCCCATGTTCCACTTGTAGTCGAAGCCGAGTCCGCCCTCGCGCGTGGGCTTCGTGACTCCGGGGAACGACGTGCTCTCCTCAGCGATCATCAGCGTGCCGGGGTGATACTCGTGCACGAGATCGTTCACCCGTTTGAGGAAATCGATGGCCTCGAGATTTTCGCGGCCGCCGAACTTGTTGGGGATCCACTGCCCTTCCTTGCGCGAGTAATCGAGGTAGAGCATCGATGCGACGGCATCCACGCGCAGGCCGTCGATGTGATAACGTTCGAGCCACGCGAGGGCATTGGCGACGAGGAAGCAGCGGACCTCGTTGCGGCCGTAGTTGAAGATCAACGTGCCCCAATCCATGTGGGCGCCGAGTCGCGGATCCGCGTGTTCGTAGAGGTGCGAGCCGTCGAACTCCGCGAGCGCGAAACTATCGCGCGGAAAATGCGCCGGCACCCAGTCCAGGATGACGCCGATGTCCCGCTGGTGCAGGTAGTCGATCATCCACGCGAAATCCTCGGGCGTGCCGTAGCGATGCGTGGGAGCGTAGAAACCGGTGACCTGGTAACCCCATGAGCCGGTGAACGGATGCTCCGCGAGCGGCATGAACTCGACGTGCGTGAACCCCATCTCCTTCACGTAATCGGCGAGCTGCGGAGCGAGCTCGCGGTATTGGAGCGGTCGGCCGCCGTCCTCGGGATTGCGGCGCCACGAGCCGACATGGACCTCGTAAATCGAGATCGGCTGATCGAGCTTGCCGGCGTTGGCACGCCGGCGCTCGAGCCAGGCGGCGTCGTTCCACTGGAAAGCCTTGGTGTTGTAGACGACGGAGGCGTTGTTCGGCGGACCTTCGAAATAGGTGCCGTAAGGATCAGTCTTCAGGCGGACATGACCTTGCTGGTCGCGGACGGCATACTTGTAGAGTTCGCCTTCCTCCATACCGGGAACGAAAAGCTCCCACACGCCGGATGAACCCAGCGGCCGCATCTGATGGAAGCGACCGTCCCAGTGGTTGAAGTTGCCCACCAGCGAAACTTGCTTCGCGGCAGGCGCCCAGACCGCGAAAGAAACGCCGTGCACGCCGTCGATTGTGCGCAGGTGCGCGCCGAGCTTGTCGTAGACGCGGTGCTCGTTGCCTTCGTTGAACAGATAGAGATCCTGCTCGCCCAGCGTGGGCAGGAAGCAATACGGGTCGAAAAACTGGCGCATCTCTCCCGTAGGCGTGGTGAGGCGAAGTTGATAGCGGAACACACCGGGGCGCTGCGCGATGAACACCTCGAACAGCCCTTCCGGCGCGATCAACTTCATCTCCCAGTTCTCGCCTGTGCCCGCGTCGACCACTGTGCACGCGATGGCGTTGCGCAGGAGAGCACGCACGACCACACCCTGTTGCCGCGAGCGCGTGATCGGATGCATGCCGAGCACCGAGTGCGGAGAGGTGTGGCGGCCTTGGAGGAGCGGGGTGAGGTCCAGCTTGGAGATGATCACGCGATGTAAGGTTGTAAGATGCAAGACAGTGTCCCACCGCGTCGCATCCGTCTAGTCGGAATCCGGTTTGCGCCAGCGGCGGCGGCATCCCGATGTGACGAAACACACGGGAGCGCTCACAGACCAGTGGACTCAGCCCGTGTTCTTCAACCCGCCGGAAATGCCGTTGATCGTGAGCTCGACCACCGCGCGCGAGGCATCCACCTCCGCCGCCGTAAGCTTCGCACGTCCGCGGAGGCGCCGGAGCATCTCGACCTGGATCGCGTTGAGCGGATCGATGTAGGGATTGCGCAGCGCGATGGACTTTCGCAGCACCGGCTCGGCTGCCAGCAGCTGACGTCCTCCCGTGACGGCGAGGATCGCCCGCTCGGTGCGGACGAATTCGGCCTCGAGCAGTCCCCGCACGCGCCGGCGGATCTTCGCGTTCGTGACCAGCCCGGCATACGTCGCGGCGATGCTCATGTCGGCCTTGCGCATCGTAAGTTGCGCGTTGTCGATGAGGGTTTGGAAGAAGGTCCAGTGAGCGTGCATCTCCCGAAGAAGTTTCACCCCCGCGGGTCCGCCTTTCAGGGTTGCTTCGAGGGCGGTGCCGAGGCCGAACCAGCCGGGGAAATTAAACCGGCTCTGCATCCAGGAGAAAACCCAGGGGATCGCGCGCAGATCCTCGACGCTCTTCGTGGCGCGGCGAAAAGTCGGACGCGAACCGAGCTTGAGATTGCTGATCTCGTCGATCGGCGTCGCCTCACGCCAGAACTCAAGAAACTCCGGGTCGTCATGCACCAGTGATTTGTAGGCGGCGAAGCCCGCTGCACTCATCTCTTCCATCGCCGTGCGCCACTCCTCCGGCACATGCGCCGCGGATTGCGCTGCATGTGTGCCCAGCAGGACGCCGTAAGCCATCTGCTCCAGAATGCGGTGCGCGAGGTCAGGATCGTGATAGCGCGTGGAAAGCACCTCGCCCTGCTCCGTCACCCGGATCGATCCATCGCGCAAACCCACCGGCTGTGCGAGGATGGCTTTGGCCGCGGGACCACCACCGCGGGCGATGCTTCCTCCACGACCGTGGAAGAGCGTGAGCGCCACGCCGTGTTCGCGACACATCGCGGCGATCGCTTCCTGGGCCTTGTAGAGCGCCCACGTCGATGTGATGTAGCCGCAGTCCTTGTTGCTGTCCGAGTAGCCAATCATCACGTGCTGATGCTGCGGCAGTTCCCGGCCGGGCAGGCGGAAAAACTCCGTGAGAATCGCCGGCGCACGATTGAGATCGTCGAGCGTCTCGAACAGCGGCGCGATGGGCAGCGCCGCCCCGGCGAGACGCTGAAGATACTCCACCTCGAGCAGGTCCGACACGTCGTCAGTCATGCTGATGATGTAGATGCCGATCGCCTCCGGCCCGAGGTGTCTCGCCGCGCGCGCCGCCACGAAAAGAGGTTCGAGCACGTGACAGGTTTCGGGTGACAGGGAATCGAGCGACGAGATCGAGCGAGCCTGCGCCTCCCCGAGGGCAGACAACAGGACCTGACGTTTCTCCGCCTCGTCGAGTTTCGCGTAGTCACGGCGGTTCAAGAGCTCGCCCACGGCACCTTCATGCTGAGATGAATGCTGCCGCAGATCTAGCCGCGCCGTGTGAACGCCGAAGATCTCTACCTGCTGCTGCATCGCGCGCAGCTCCCCGTCGGCGAGAAGCGCACCCCGCCCTGCCCTGAGGCTCGCCTCGATCCCGCCAAGCGTCCGCGCCACGGTCTCCGCCCCGAGCGTGCGCTCGGTCGGCTCCGCGGGAGCCAGCAAGCCATCGCGCACGTTTTCCTGCTCGGCGCGTTGTAAACGCTCGCGCAACGCTGCCAGCAGCAGGCGGTAGGGCTCGTGTGGATACCGCCGCGCGAGGTCTGCGAGGTGCCGGTCCATCTGCAGGTCGCCGGCGAACTGCGCGAGCAGGTCCGGAGCGATCGCGTCGCGGCGATCGCTCACGGTGAGTGAGCGCGAAAGCCGGTGCGCGGCCCCACGCAGTTTTTCCAATGCCAGGAACCGATGCCGGCCGAGCACCTCCGCCGTGACGGCCGCGGTCACGTTCGGATTGCCGTCGCGATCGCCGCCAATCCAGGATCCGAAAGTCAACCAGCGGCTAGGCGGTCGCACCTCGGGGAAATGTCGCGCCAATGCATCCTTGAAGTCAGCCTGAAGCCGCGGCCATGCATCGAAGAGCGTGGTTTCGAAATACCAGAGGCCGGTGCGCGCCTCGTCCGTGACCTCCGGTCGGTTGACGCGACTGCGGTCTGTCAGCCAGAGCGAAGCGATCTCCCGCATCAGCTCCGGGTCGCCCATGCCGCCCGCGGCCGGGTCACGCGCGCGCAGCAACTCGGCGAGTCGCTGGAGTTTGGTGAGAAGCGTGCGCCGTTTCGATTCGGTTGGTTGCGCCGTGAACACGAGTTCGATGTGCAGCCGATCGACCAGCGCTTGCATCGAGTCAGTGGATACGCCGCGCCGCTTCAACTCCGCGATCGCCGCCTCGATGCTCTCCCGGCTGGGCTCTGTCGCTAACCCTCGTTCGCGGGCCGCCCGGCGTTTGCGCAGCAGAAGAATTCGAAAATTCTCCTCCGCGAGGTTCACCAGCTCGAAGTAAAGCGTGAACGCCATCGCCTGATCGAACGCTTCCGCGGGACTCATGCCGCGCACTTCGCGCTCGAGGGAGCGCCGCGCCGCGGCATTGCCCGCGCGGCTAGCTTTGGCGAGTTTCCGCAGGCGCTCCACGCGCGCGAGCGTCTCGGGGCCGGCGAGCTGGGCGATGACGCGCCCGAGCAGTTTCCCGAGTTCGCGGACCTCGCGACGCAGGCGGTCGATCTCGCGCAGGGCGGACGGAGGACGGGGAGCGGACGTGCGTGGCATAAGCGGCGGACGGTTGGCGTGGTTGCGCGTGGCATAAAGCGAAAACGATGCCGGCCGCAAACTCCCGACGATTTCCCTCCAAGCTCTTCTCTCGCGAGGCTTGCTTGGCGGGCCGCCCGCGCCTTTGCTGCGCCGACTGTGACTCGTCGCTCTCTCCTCGTCTTGTTGCTCCCTGCCCTCTTCCTCGCGGCCGCGCTCCGCGCCCAGGAGGTTCGTCCGTCCATCGAAAGCGACACGACGTCGTTCTTCGACTTCCAGACTCGCGAAGCCGTTTTCCCGGGCAATGCACGCCTCGTTTACGGCGAGGTTCTGCTCACGGCCGACGAGATCCGCTACAACGCCGCGACCACGACCGCACTCGCCCGTGGCAACGTGATCCTGACGCGCGGCGCGCAGCGACTGGTCGCCGACTCCCTGAAATACGATCTGACCGCGGGCACCTATGAGGCCGGTCACATCCGGCTGGGCCAGCACCCAATCTACGTGGCGGGCACCACCGCCATGGGCGACCGCAACTCCATCACAATCGAGCAGGCGCAAGCCTCGATGCCCGAGCCCGGCCCGCTCGTGCCGAGCGTGCGCGCATCCAAGCTGACGGTCACGTCCGATCAGAAACTACGGGCCGAGGGCTCTGCAGCGGGGATTGGCACCATCCGCCCGTTCGCGTTCGGCTCGTTCCAGCACGATCTCTCCAAGCCCTTCGCGGCCGACGCCACGTTCACCGGCGGATATCGCGGCTCGCTGGGCGTCTTCGCTCTCGCGGGACTGCAGCTACCGGTCAGTGACGCATTCAGCCTCGGCGGAGACATCGGCTACTACACGCGCCGCGGATTGCTTTTCGGTCCGGCCGGCACCTATGAGGCCCAGAACGGCGACCGCAGCATCGCCGGCAGTTTCCACTCCGGCTACATCCACGACCACGGTCCGCGAGGCGTGGATATCAATGGCAGCCCTGTGCCATCGGACCGTGGCTTCATTGCCTGGGAGCACCGACAGAAGATCTCCGACGCCCTCTCGCTGAACGCCCAGATAAACTACTGGCGCGATTCAGAAGTGCTGCGCGACTTCCGCCCTCGTGAGTTCTTCCCGGTTCAGCAACCGGACAGTTTCGTCGAATCCGTCTACACGGGCGGAAACTACTTTGTGTCGGCCTTTGCCCGCCTCGCCCCCCACTCGTGGCAAAATGTGCAACAGCGGCTGCCGGAGATTCGCTTTGATCTGCTGCCGCTCTCGCTGGGCGCCGGCTTCTACGAACGCTTCAACGCCAGCATCGTCGCCCTGCGCGAGCAAACGCCCCTTGGCGGACCCGAACTGCGCAGTCACCGCTTCGACGCCTATTATGCCTTCACCCGCCCGGTGACGCATAAGGACTGGTTCAGTTTCACGCCGGTCGTGGGCGGGCGCCTCACCCACTATTTCGACACCGAAGGCGCCGCCCAGGATGGGACCTACACCCGCGCGCTCGGTGAGGTCGGTTTCGACAGCGCGGTGCGGTTCAGCGGGACCTTCGACTACAAGAATCCTCGCTGGAAGATCGACGGCCTCCGCCACCTGCTCACCCCGAAAGTCTCCTACCGCTACATCCCGAAAGGAGACAAAGGCGCGCCCTACATTCCGCCGATCGACCGGCTCGCGTTTTCCACCTATCTCCAGCCACTCGGACTCGGCGACCAGCGCAATATCGACGTCCTGCGCGACACCAACACGCTGCGCCTCCAGCTCGACAACACGCTGCAGACCCGCGACGAAACCTACGGCTCCCGCGATCTGGTGGTGCTCAATTTCGCGAACGACTTCCGCTTCAAACGTCGCCCCGGCGAGCGCGACGTCTCCGAAATCCACGCGGAACTCGGCGTCATGCCCGCGCGTTGGCTGCAACTCGGACTTTACCAGCGCTACTCACCCCAGGCCGGTCGACTCGACGAACTCAACACCGGCATCACGCTGCGGGATGGCGATGTGTGGGCGGTGCGGTTCTCCAACAATTTCCTTCGCCACGAACTCGAGGACTACCTGGTGGACGGCAGTTATCGGTTCAACGAGATCTTCGAGGGCGTCACGCACCTGCGCTACAACGCGCGCCGCAGCCGGTTCGACGAACAATCGTTCGGTCTCCGGCAAAAGATCGGCACCACCTGGCGTATCGACTATTTGGTTACGCTCTACAACGGCCCCCGCCGCGAGAGCAAATTCGGCCTGAGCGTGCAGGTGCAGGCGCTCAGCTTCTGAACGGCCGGATGAGCGTCGCGGGGAATCAGCAGCGGACCTTTCTGCGACTGATCGCCGCGCTGCAGCCGCATTGGCGTCGCGACCACAACCTCCCCGCTCGCATTCAACAACTCCTCGGCCGCGAGCGGTCGTTCGGCTCGCGCGATCGCCGCCTTTATCGCGAGCTGATCTACACCACCCTGCGGTATCTGCCGTGGATCGAGCCACACCTCGCCAGCGCGCCAGCAGAAGCGGTGCGTCGTGTCGCCTGGCTCGCCGCGGACCTGCCGGCGACGCGCGCCTTTCGCGAGAGTTTCGCCTCCGGATTGCCGCCCGAAGGCGATCGCGCCGAGTTGCTGCCCTCCTGGTTTCGGGAGCACGGTCCGGAATTATTCTCGGGCGAGGAACTGGCGACGCAGCTCCGCCGCGCCCCCCTATGGATCCGGCTCCAGCGCGATCCTGAGCGTCTCTTTGCGGAGTTCGCCCAGCGCGGTTGGAAATGGTCCGCGACCGACGCCTCGCCACACGCGTTCCGCGTGCACGATGAAGTCGATCTCACCAAGACGGAGAGTTTCGCGTCTGGATGTTTCGAGGTGCAGGATCTCGGCTCGCAATTGGTGCTCCAAGCGACCCTCGACAGACCACACGGAATGTGGCTCGACGCCTGCGCTGGCGCCGGCGGAAAAACGCTCCAGCTCGCGCACCTGCTCGGCGATCACGGCCGCGTGGAAGCATACGACGTGCGCCCCGCCGCCCTCGACGAACTGCAACGCCGCGCGACTCGAGCCGCAGCGCGCAACGTCTCGATCCGCAGTGTGGCGCGACTCGGGACGTATGATGGCGTGATCGTGGACGCACCCTGCTCCGGATCGGGCACCTGGCGACGCTCGCCACACCTGAAATGGACGACCACGCCCGAGCGCATTCGCGAGGCCGCCGCCCTGCAGCTCGCGCTATTGCGAGAAAACGCGGAACGCGTCGCCCCGCACGGGCAGCTCATTTACGCGACCTGTTCGCTCAGCCGCCAGGAAAACGAGGAAGTCGTCGCTGCGTTTCTCGACCGCAGGTCCGATTTCGACCTCACGCCCCCGGCGAAGAACCCCGCGCTGCCGCTGCGCGGCGGCACCACGATTTGGCCTGCGAAGTGGGACACCGACGGTTTCTTCGTCGCTGCCTTCCGGCGCCGCTGAGCGAAAGAGTTTTTCGTTGCCGGCCGAGTGGCTGGCCCAACCATCGCCCGATCGTGGTTCCCGACTCTGATTATCGTATCAAGCTCCAGGTCTTTGAAGGCCCGCTGGACCTGCTGCTCTTTCTGATCCGCAAGAACGAGCTCGATATCTACGACATCCCGATCGAGTCGGTCACGAAGCAATACATCGACGCTCTGCGCGCGATGCAGGAACTCGACCTTGAGCTCGCGGGGGAGTTTTTCGTCATGGCGGCCACTTTGATGGAGATCAAGAGCCGCATGCTCCTCCCCAAAGGTCTCCACGCGGTCGATCCCGACGCCGACGAGGAGGAGATAGATCCGCGGTGGGACCTCGTGCATCAACTTCTTCAATACAAGAAGTTCAAGGAAGCGGCGGAGAAGCTCAACGAACTCGCCCTGAGTCGGCACGATCTCATGGCGCGTTTCGTCTCCACCCTCTCCCGCTCCGAGCAGGACCGGCCGCTGAAGAACGTCGACCGCATCGAACTGTGGAACGCGTTCAACATCGTCCTGCGCCGGCTCGCCGAGAAGCTGGTCGTGGGCGAGATCCACGACGAACAAGTCACCGTCTCCGATCGCATGGAGTATCTGCTCGAGAAAACGAAGACGGAGAAGACGTTTATCTTCTCCCACCTTTTCCCGGGTCAGGTCACGTTGCGCATGCTGGTGGCGACGTTCCTGGCTGTGCTCGAGCTCACCCGCTTGAAGCGGCTGCGCGTGCGTCAGGACGAGGCGTTTACCGACATCGTCTGCTCTGCGGTCGAAGAGCAAATCCCGCTTGAAACTCCCCCGCCCGCCGACACGGTGACCGCGTGAGCAAGAAAAAGAAACCTGCGCGCGCTGGACTGCTGGGGGTCGGCCTCGACAACGAGGACGGTCACAAGCGAATCACCACCGGCGAGCAGTTCGCCATCGTCGGCGGCTCTGAAGAGACTCACGGGCGCATGACGGAAACGGTGATCAAGACGTTCGAGGAATTGAAAACTCGAGGCAAAGCCCTGGAGCAGGTGGAGCCGAAGGAGCTCGCCGACATCCTGCACCGAGTCACCCCGCGCTGACCGCTCATTTGCGTCCCGTCTGATTCCGACTCTACTGTCCAATCAACTGCCAACCGTATGTCCGAAAAAATCACCCATCTGACCACTGATAGCTTCAAGACGACCGTCGGCTCCTCCGGTACGCCGGTCCTCGTGGATTTCTGGGCGCCGTGGTGC
>JAEYQF010000181.1 GCA_023410155.1 Verrucomicrobiota bacterium
CTCCAGCGACGCCGTCCCGATCTCCCATTTCTCATCCTCCAACTCCCGCCTCTCGCTCCACTCGTCGAGCGAGAGGCTCGGCCGCCGCCGCCACCAGCGGAGCCGGTTGCGCGCGAGATTCACCGCGATCGAGAACAGCCACGGACGGAACTCCGCGTCCGCGTGAAACTTCTCCCGCTGCGTCCACACCCGCACGAAGGTTTCCTGCGCCAGCTCCTCTGCATCGCGCGCGTTGAGCACGATGCGCGCGAGCAGACGTTTCACCGGCAGCTCCCACGTGTGCATGAGTTCACCCAGCGCGGCCTCATCGCCGCGCTGCACCCTCTGCATCGCTTCACGGTCCTCGCTCAAGGCGCCACCTTCACGCTCGGTGCCCCCGCATGGTCGTAGGCCGAGATGCGGGGCAGCACGATCGCGAGATAACGCTCTCCCTCGCCTCGGGGCATCAGCTTGGCCACCCGCTGAAAGTGTCCGGTCATCGCATCCACGCAGGTTTGCTCCAGCGCTGCGATCTCCAGGGCCGGCGCCTGACGCTGCCGGGCATTGATGATCGCGCGGCAATGTTGTGTGCACTCGACCGCGTAATCGTCGTGCAGCCGACGGACGGCGGCGAACTGCTCGTCACTGAGATGAAACTCCGCCCGCAGCCATCTCATCGCATCGCCATCGCGCGCGGCGCGGCGCAGTTCGGCATCGTCGTTGATTGCGTAGAACACCCCAAACGAAACAGCGCCCGCCACCGCGACAGCCAGGAGACTTAGCCACCAGTTTTTCACGGCAGCTGCATCAACCGAGCATCCATCCCTTGCACATAGGCCGAGGCGATCATTGCCCGGTCTTCGTCCACGCGCGCCCGCGCCTGCTCGCGGCCCGCCCACGCACCAATCACCAGCGCAATCGCCAGTGCGCCGCCGAGCGCGCGCGCATGCGTGCGGGCAAATTCCGGCCAGTTCGACGGCCGCCGGAGCTGTTCGAGACGGGACCAGACCTGCGCGCGAAACTGAGGGTCACGCGGAGGCTGCACGTGCCAATGGGCGAGCGTGCTCGAGAGCGGATCGGGAGGAGTTTCGTGCGCCATGAGAGAGAGGGTCGGTTGCAGGAGTATAACCCGGGGCCCGCGGAAAGAACCCCCGAAAATTTTTTCGTGGGTTTTCGCCGCGGGCGGGTTAGTGAGAGCGAGCACCTATGCGCCGTCTCCTTTTCTTCACTCTTTTCGGGCTCCTGTCCGCCACCGTTCCCATGGCTCTCGCCGCGCCGGAGCACGATCACGGGCACGCCGGGGCGAAGCCTGTTTACCAATGTCCCATGCACCCATGGATCAAAAGCGATCAGCCACGGGCCAAGTGCACCGTTTGCGGCATGGACCTGGTGGCCGCCATCCGGACGTCAGCCGGCGGCGGCAACGGCTCGACGGTCACGCTCTCGCCGTCCGTCGTCACCACCATCGGAGTGCAGACCAGCACCGTGTCGCGCCAGTCGCTGACCCGCACCGTGCGTGTGACCGGGCGTATCGAGGATGATGATACGCGGCACCGCATATTGTCGGCGCGCATCCCTGGCCGGGTGGAGCATTTGCACCTCACCTATGTGGGGGCCTCGATCGAGGAAGGCGCCCCTCTCGCCACGCTCTACAGTCCCGAAATGCTCACGGCGCAACGCGTGTTCATCGAACGCCTGCGCGCGGGCAGCATCGCATTTGCCGCCACCGACATCGCCGCCGCGCGCGAGCGCCTGCTGGAACTCGGACTCAATGAGCCGGAGATCGCCGAACTCGAGCGCACCCAAAAGCCCAGCGCGACAGTCGTCCTCCGCTCGCCTGCGACCGGCGTGGTCGTGGACAAGTTCGTTTATGAGGGCCAATACGTGCAGACGAGCGACCGGCTCTTCGAAATCGCGGACTTCTCGCGCATGTGGTTCCTGTTCGACGCTTATGAGCAGGACGTGCCGTGGCTCCGCGTCGGCCAGACAGTGCAGATCACCACGCGCGCCGTCCCCGGCGAAGTCATCGAAGCGCCGATCGCTTTCATCGATCCCAATTTCAGCGACACCACGCGCACGACGAAAGTCCGCGTGGTGTTGCCCAACCCGCACTTCAACCCTGCCGGCGAGAGCCACGTGCTCCTGCACCGCGTGCTCGCCGAGGCGCGTGTGCTCGTCGAGTCACCTGCGGTGCTCGCCGCACCCCGCTCCGCGATTCTCGATGCCGGCAACGGTCCGCTCGCTTACGTCGACGTCGGCGATGGCAACTACGAGCAACGCAAACTCCGCCTGGGTCGACGCGGCGACACCCTGGTCGAGATCCTCGATGGCCTGACGGAGGGCGAGGCCGTCGTCACCACCGCGGCGCTGCTGATTGACGCGCAAGCGCAACTTACCCACGCGGCCACTTCTGGCGGCGGCCATCAACATGGCGCACCCGCTGCCGCCCCCGCACCTCAGGTCGACGTGCCGATGGAAACGTTGGCGGCGCTCGTCGATGTCGCGTCCGAAGCCTCCGATGCCCTCGCGAGCGACGATTTCGCCGCGTATCAAAAAATCTTCCCGCGGCTCCAGAGCGCGTCCGAGTCGCTGTCGTTGCCGCCCCTCGAACTCGGCTCGTCGCTCAAAGCCGCGCGGCGCTCCTTCGAGCCGTGGAGCACCGCCGTCGCCGACCTCGCGAAACCCCACCGCGCCCACCTGAGCGTGAAGGTTTTCCAATGCCCCATGACGCCCGTGCTTGGCCAAGGCCGCTGGGTGCAGCGCAATCAGCCGCTCAAGAATCCTTTCTTCGGCTCCGCCATGCTGGAGTGCGGCGAGGAGATCCCGTGAAGTTTTGATTTTGAATTCCCGACGTTGGAGGGGCCCTCACGGTCCCGCCAGACCCTCCGAACGCGAGAATCCAGAATCCAAAATCGAAAGACCCTTTCATGATCAACGCGCTCATTCGCTGGTCGCTCGAGAATCGGTTTCTCGTTCTCTGCGGCACTCTCTTGCTGCTCGGCTGGGGCATCTTCGCGGTGCGCCAGGTGCCCGTCGACGCGATCCCCGACCTCAGCGAGAATCAGGTGATCGTCTTCGCCGATTGGGAAGGGCGCAGCCCGCAGGAGGTAGAGGATCAGGTCACGTATCCGCTCTCGGTGAACCTCCAGGGCCTGGCCGGTGTGCGCACCGTGCGCGCGACGTCGATGTTCGGCTTCTCGCTCATCACGGTCATCTTCGAGGAGAAGCTGGACAACTATTTCGCGCGCACGCGCGTGCTCGAGCGCCTCAACTATCTTGGCAACGTGCTGCCCGCCGGGGTCGTGCCGCGACTCGGGCCCGACGCGACCGGCCTCGGCTGGGTTTACCAATACTACCTCAAGGACAGCTCAGGCAAAAACGACCTCGGCTCGCTTCGCGCGCTGCAGGACTACTTCGTCCGTTATCAACTCGCCGCTGTGCCCGGTGTGGCTGAGGTTGCCGGCATCGGCGGTTTCGTCCGCCAGTGGCAAGTCGAGGTTTCCTCGCTGCGCATGCGCCAATACGGCGTCTCGCTCGAACACATTTTTGAGGCGGTCGCGGCGGCCAACCTCAACGTCGGCGGGCGCACGCTGGAGGAAAACGGGATGGAGTTCGTCGTGCGTGGCCGCGGGTTGATCGATTCTGCTTCGGATATCGAGACCGTCGTGCTCACCACTCACGACGAGGTGCCGGTGTATCTGCGCGATGTCGCCACGGTCCAGGTTGGCGGCGACTACCGGCGCGGCGCTCTCGATGTCGATGGCCAGGAGGTCGTCGGAGGCACCGTCGTGATGCGCTCGGGGGAAAACGCGTATCAGGTGATCAAGGACGTGAAAGCCAAGCTCGCCGAGATCGCCCGCGGTCTCCCGCCCGGGGTCACGATCGAGGCGTTTTATGACCGCAGTGGCCTGATCGATCGCGCCATCGACACGCTCAAACACACACTTTGGGAAGCGGTGGTTCTCGTGACGCTCATGCACGTGATCTTCCTCTTCCATTTCCGGAGCATCCTCATCGTCACGCTGCCGTTGCCCGCGTCGATTCTCGTGTCGTTCATCCTGATGAAGGAGTTCGGCATCCAGTCGCACATCATGTCGCTCACCGGCATCGCCATCGCCATCGGCGTGCTCGTGGACGCGGCCATCGTGATGACGGAAAATGTCATCCGCCACTGCGAGCTCGCGGAGAAAGACCGCCCTCCCTCCGCTCCGCCGCTCACTGCACGCGACTACTGGCAGATCACGCTGAACGCCTCGCAGCAGGTGGGCCGCCCGATCTTTTTCGCAATGGGGATCATCATCCTCGCATTTATCCCCATCTTCACGCTCACCGGTCAGGAAGGGAAATTGTTTCACCCGCTCGCGTGGACGAAAACGTTCGCGATGATCGGCGCGACGTTGCTCTCGGTCACACTCGTGCCCGTGCTGTGCACGTTTCTCGTGCGCGGCCCGTTCCGCTCCGAGGAGCGCAACTGGCTGATGCGGGGCCTGCTCGCGCTCTACGATCCGGTGCTGGATTGGGCGCTCCGCTTTCGCAAGACCGTGCTCGGCCTCGCCGTCGCCCTGCTCGCCTTCTGCCTCGTGCTAGCCTTCGGGCTGCCTTCGCGGCTGATCTCTCAACTCTCAACGCTCAGCCCTCGACTGGCAGCGAAGCTGCCCACGGGCTTCGGCACCGAGTTCATGCCCACGCTGCAGGAAGGCTCGCTGCTCTTCATGCCCGTCTTGTTGCCGAGCACGTCGCTCACCGAGATCAAACGCATCATGGCGTGGCAGGACCGCGTGATGCGTGAGACACCCGAGGTCGCGAGCGTTGCCGGCAAGCTCGGACGCTTCGACACCGCCACGGATCCCGCGCCCGTAGAAATGATCGAGACGACGATCATGTTGAAACCCGTCTCCGAGTGGCGCGCGGACATGACGAAGGACAAACTCATCGCCGAACTCACCGAGAAACTCACGCAGGTGCCCGGCTACGTGCCCGGCTTTCTCCAACCGATCGAAAATCGCATTCTCATGCTTTCGACCGGCATCCGTGCGCAGCTCGGCGTGAAGATCTTCGGCAACGATCTCGACGCGCTCCAGCAAAAGGCATTCGAAGTTGAGCAAGTCGTTGCACAAGTGCCCGGCGCCACCGGCGTCGCGCCGTCACGCGTGCAGGGCAAACCGTATCTCGAGATCAATGTCGATCGCGCCGCCGCCGCGCGTTACGGGCTCAACGTCGCCGACGTCCTCTCGGTCGTCGAGACCGGCCTCGGCGGCAAGACCGCCACGACCACCATCCAAGGTCGGGAGCGCTGGCCTGTGCAGGTGCGTTTCGAGCGCGCGGATCGCGATGATCTCGACCGACTCGGCGCGCTGCCTGTGGCGATCGGCGAAAACCGTTACGTGCCGCTCGGCCAGCTCGCCACGATCCAACGCGTCGTCGGCCCGAGTGAAATCGCCAGCGAGAATGGCCGCCTGCGCGTCTTCGTGCAGGCCAACGTCTCGGGCCGCGACCTGGGCTCTTTCGTGGCCGAAACAAAGACGCGAATCGAACGCGACGTTCGCCTCGATCCGGGCATGACCGTCGAATACTCCGGCCAATACGAGAACCAGATCCGCGCACGGAAGACCCTGCAGTTCATCATGCCGACGGTGCTCGTGATCATCTTCGTGGTGCTCACGATCACGTTTCGTTCCGCGGGCGAAGCGGCGCACGTGATTCTCGCCGTGCCGTTTGCGCTCACCGGTGGCGTCCTGCTGCAGTGGATACTGGGCTTCAACTTCAGCGTCGCCGTGTGGGTTGGTTACATCGCGCTCTTCGGCACCGCCATCCAGACCGGCGTCGTCATGGTCGTCTATCTCAACGAAGCCATTGAGAAGGCCCGTAAAGCCAAAGGCGGTGCCGCCCTCACGCGCTCCGACTTGATCGATGCCATCAAGGCCGGCGCCCGCCTGCGCCTCCGTCCCAAGGTCATGACCGTCGCCACGACGATTGCCGGCTTGGTGCCGATTTTTTGGAGCACGCGAACCGGAGTCGAAATCATGCAGCCCCTCGCCGCGCCGGTCGTGGGCGGCATGATCTCTTCCCTGCTCCACATCCTCATCGTGACGCCTGTGATTTTCGCCTGGATTCACGAACGCAAGTTGAGCGCACACTGACACGGGTTAACCTCTCCCATGCCCGCCTGCTGCGCACCGGAGGTTTCCACCCATCACGCGCCTGCGGCTGCCCAGCAGCCCGTTTACATGGGTCTGCCGCACGAGCGTTTCCTGCGTCCCAGGCTCTACGTGGCCCTGGCGCTCACGCTGCCGGTGCTCGTGCTCGCGATGGGGCCCATGGCGGCGCCCGCCTTTTTCCACCGCTTCGATCCGCGCGTGTCCGCGTGGGCGCAACTCCTCCTGACGACGCCGATTTTTTTCTGGTCGGGTGCGCCCTTCATCCGGCGATGGTGGAAATCGCTGCGCGAACGCGATCCCAACATGTTCACGCTCACCGTCACGGGCACGGGCGCCGCGTATTTCTACAGCGTGTTTGCCGTGCTCTTTGAGGCGGGATTCCCCGCCATCATGCGCACCAACCACGGCGTGCCGCTCTACTTCGAAGCGACCGCCTTCATCACGACTGTCGTCTTGATCGGCCAGATCATGGAGCAGCGCGCCCACGCGCGCACCGACGCCGCCATTCGCGCGCTCATGGACCTCGCGCCCGCCATCGCGCACCGAGTCGAAATTGACGGACGGGAGACAGACATCGACGTGAACCAACTCCAGCCGGGCGACGTGCTTCGCGTGCGCCCCGGCGAACACGTGCCGGTGGATGGCGTGCTGCGCGATGGCACGAGCGAACTCGACGAATCGATGCTTACAGGCGAACCCGTGCCGGTGCCGAAACGTGCCGGCGATCGCGTCAGCGCCGGCACACTCAACACGACCGGCAGTTTCGTTTTTCGCGCCGAGAAAGTCGGCCGGGACACGCTCCTTGCCCGAATCGTGCAGCTCGTCGAGGCCGCCCAGGAGAGCGAGCCGCCCATCGCGCGTCTCGCCGACCGCGTATCCGCTTTCTTCATACCGGCCGTCGCGCTGATCGCGCTGCTCACGGCCGTCGCATGGGCGAGCTGGGGTCCGCAGCCGGTGTTTCTCTACGCGATGCTCAACGCGGTCGCCGTCCTCATCATCGCGTGCCCCTGCGCCCTCGGCCTCGCCACGCCCACGGCGCTGGTGGTGGCCACGGGCCGTGCCGCCGAGCACGGCTTCCTCCTCAAGGGCGGCGACGCCATCGAGCGCATCCGCGCGGTGGCCGTCGTGCTGTTCGACAAGACGGGCACGCTCACCC
>JAEYQF010000020.1 GCA_023410155.1 Verrucomicrobiota bacterium
GGGCAATCCGGTCGTGGCTTCGAACGCCTGAGCGTAGTCGCGATACAGCTGCGACTTTTGCAAGTGGCTGACCACATCCTCGCCGTTTCGCTGGGCCGACGGGTTGTCGGCGCTGAGGAGTCCGATCACGTTGGACGACGCGGAGGATTCGGCGATCGCGGTGGGGGCTGAAGCAAACTGAGCCATGGCCACACTCTAGCAGGCGCGGCCGATTCGCGGTATTGGAGCCGCGGCGCAATCTCGCTAAAGATTTTCCCTAGAGCCTTGCTGCTCGCGTGCAGTGACTTGCGCGAGGGTGGGGCTGGTGTTAGGCGTGTTCGGTGGTTGAGCCAAACGAGCCTGAACCGAGTCGGGAGGAATTGCAGCGGCGTGTCCAGCAACTGGAGGCGGAGCTCTACGGGCGAACCGCCAGTTCAGAACGTGCGGAAAAGGAGCGGTCCGACGCGTTGCGCGAGCTGCACGACATCAAGGCGGCGCTCGACGAGCACTCGATTGTCGCGATCACGGATGCGAGCGGACGCATCACGTACGTGAACGACAAGTTCTGCGCGATTTCGCAGTACAGCCGCGAGGAACTGCTCGGGCAGGACCACCGGATCATCAACTCCCGTCACCACTCAAAGGAGTTTTTTCGCGATCTCTGGAAAACCATCGCACACGGTCAGGTGTGGCATGGAGAGATCAAGAACCGCGCCAGGGACGGCACGTATTACTGGGTGGATACCACGATCTTCCCGCGGCTCGATGCGAGCGGGAAGCCGGTGCAATACATCGCCATCCGGACGGACATCACGGCACGGAAGGCGGATGAAACCGAGTTGCAGCGATTCGCGGCCGACCTCGCCGAGAAAAACAAGGAGCTCGAGACGATCGTTTATACCGTTTCCCACGACCTGCGGTCGCCGCTCGTCAACGTGCAGGGCTTTGGCAAGCAGCTGCTGCGCGCGTGTGACCGGATCCGCGATGCGATGAAACTGGCGGGAGATAGCGGACAGGTGCCGGTTTCGGAGCTCGAAGCACCCGTCGAGAAGGCCATCCCGCAGGCACTGCGTTTCATCAGCGCCGGGGTGAACAAGATGGAGATGCTGCTCTCCGGCCTTTTGCGGTATTCGCGGCTCGGACGGGTCACGCTGAACACGGAACTCCTCGACGCGGATACGCTGATGGCGGAGATCCTCGCTTCGATGAAGTTTCAGATCGACGAGGCGCGCGCCGACGTGCGCGTGGATCCGTTGCCGCGGTGTTGGGGGGATCGCGTGCACACCAATCAGGTGTTCGCCAACCTGGTCGACAACGCTCTCAAGTACCGCGAGCCGTTCCGGCCGTTGCAGATCCGCATCAAGGGCCGTGTCGAAAACGGCCAGGCGATTTACTCGGTGAGCGACAATGGGATCGGTATGGCGCCGGAACACCAGGCCAAAGCCTTCGAGATCTTCCACCGCTTGAATCCGAACCTGACGGAAGGCGAGGGCCTTGGGCTCACGATCGCGCAGCGGGTGCTCGAGCGGCAGAAAGGTCGCATCTGGGTCGAGAGCCGGGAAGGAGCCGGATCGACGTTTTTTGTCGCCTTGCCGGCGGCGGAGCACACCCACGTATCCGAAACATGAACCAAGCTCCCATCATCCTGATCGTCGACGATGACGAGGGCCACGCGTTTCTCGTGCGCGAGAATCTCGAGGCGGCCGGGCTCAACAACCGGATCCGGCACTTCAGCGACGGACAGGCCGTGCTCGATTTTTTCTTCGGCCCGTCGTCCGAGGCGAACCGCAACTCCCAGCATGTGTATCTGGTTCTTCTCGACATCCGGATGCCGAAGGGCGACGGCATCGAGGTCCTGCGCCGGCTGAAGGCGGATCCCGAGCTGCGCAAACTGCCGGTCATCATGCTGACGACAACCGACGATGCGCGGGAGGTGGAGCGCTGCCATCAGCTGGGCTGCAGCGTCTACATCCAGAAACCGGTCGATTACGACCGGTTTGCCGAGGCCATCCGTCGGCTGGGCCTATTTATGACGCTCCTGCTCGTGCCGCCGGTCAAGGGGCACTGAACGTCGCGCCGTGGCTTTGCCCGCTCCTTCGCGCATTCTGGTCGTCGACGACGACGAGGGTTTGCTGGTGCTGCTCGCCGAGACGCTGCGCGCCGAGGGGCATGAGGTCGAAACCGCGGATTCCGCCGCGTCCGCACTCGAGCAGCTGACGCGTTATCGTCCGGATCTGATGTTGCTGGACCTCAAGCTGAATGATCTTGGGGGGCCGGCGCTGGTGGCGCGGCTGCGGCAGGGGCCCACACGAGTGCCGTTCGTTGTCGTGACCGGCCAGGGCGACGAAAAGGTCGCCGTGGAGGTGATGAAGCAGGGCGCGCTCGACTACGTGATGAAGAACACGGCGATGCTCGACCTTCTGCCCGAAGTGGTCCGGCGCGCCTTGAGCACGATCGAGCAGGAACGGGCGCTCGTCTCCGCGCAGGCGGACCTGCGGCGGAGCGTCGAACGATTCGCGGCGGCCGTGCGCGCGACCAACGATGGCGTGTGGGAATGGCACCTCGCGTCGGGACACTGTTATTTTTCGGATCGTTGGAAGCAGATCCTTGGGTTCGCGCCCGACGAGATCCGCGACACGCTTTCCGAGTGGCTGGGGCGGGTGCACCCGGAGGACCGCGAACGCCTCAGCAAGGCGCAGGACGAATGCCTCACCGGCGCCGCCGCGTCGTTCAGTATCGAATACCGGATGCAGCATCGGGACGGTGCATACCGCTGGGTTCTGTGCCGTGGCCTGCTGGATCGCGACAATGCCGGCCAACCAGTGCGATTCACGGGCGCGCAGACCGACGTCACCGAAAACAAGCAGCTTGAGGAGGAAATCCTGGCGATCAGTGAGCGGGAGCAGCGCCGAATCGGCCAGGACCTGCACGACGGGCTGGGGCAGCAACTCACGGCGATCGAGCTGATGGCGCATTCGATCCGGAGCGATCTGGAAACCGTGCGTCCGGATCTCGCCCAGCAGATGGCGCGGCTCAGCCAGTTCCTGCGCGAGGCGATCAAACAGACGCGCTCCCTCGCGCATGGTTTAACCGCCTTCGTGCTCGACGCGAGTGGACTGCCCACCACGCTGGCCGACCTCGCGCAGCGCACCACGTCGCTCGGCCGGGTGCAGTGTCGTTTCGAGTGTCCGTCGCCTGTGGAATTGTCGGACGCGGTGGTCGCCGGACACCTGTTTCGCATCGCGCAGGAGTCGGTCGCCAATGCGCTGCGTCACTCCGGAGCAACCGAGATTTTGATTCGACTCGTGAGCACGGCCTCGCTGGTCGTGCTCGAAATTTCGGACAACGGTCACGGGCTGCAGCCGCGCACCCGCGGTGGGCATGGCATCGGCCTGCAGGTCATGCGTCATCGCGCGAACGCGATTGGCGCCGAGCTCACCATCGCGTCGGCGCCCGACGCTGGAGTGATCGTGCGTTGCACGTTACACCGCGCCCTATGAATCAGGCAGGTTCAGCCGAGGATCAATCGAAGGGCGTCACCGGCGAAGCCCGCCGCCGCGTGCTGCTGGTGGATGATCACCCGTTTATGCGCGCCGGGCTCGCGCTGCTGATCGACAAGCAGCCGGACATGGTCGTGGCCGCGGAAGCCGGAAATCCGGCGGAGGCGATGCGCGTGCTGGCGAGTGAGCAGATCGACCTGATCTTGAGCGACATCACGATGCCGGGTCGCAGCGGCATTGATTTCATCAAGGACCTGCAGGCGACGAATCCCGAGCTGCCGATCCTCGTCGTTTCGATGCACGATGAGACGCTGTACGCCGAGCGGGTGCTGCGGGCAGGCGCTCGCGGCTACATCATGAAGGAGGCGGGTGGGGAGAACCTGCTCGCAGCGATCCGCCAGGTGTTGCGCGGCCAAACGTATGTGAGCGCACGCGTCTCGGCGCAGTTTGTTGACGCGATGTCGGGCCGTCGTCCGCGGGGTTCCAGTTCGCCGATCGAGCGACTCTCGGATCGCGAGTTCGAGATTTTTCAACTGGTCGGGCAGGGCAAGAGCACGCGCGACATCGCGGCGCAGCTCAACCTCAGCCCGAAAACGGTCGATGTGCACCGCGCGAACATCAAAGAGAAGCTCCAGTTGAAAGATACAACGGCCTTGGTTCGGCTCGCGGTGCGTTGGGTCGAAACCCAGGGACGCGAGACCTGACGCGCGGGGTGGCGG
>JAEYQF010000266.1 GCA_023410155.1 Verrucomicrobiota bacterium
AGCGTCGTCGGCGGCTGGGTGACCGGCTACTTCGCGAGCCGCGGCTGGTCGGTCACGCGGGCGCGCAAGACCGGGATGTTCATCTTCGCGGTGTGCGTGGTGCCGATCTTCGCGGCGACGAGTGTGGGCGACTGGACAGCGGTGTTGCTGATCGCGCTCGCCGGAGCGGCGCACCAGGCGTGGTCGGCGAATCTCTACACGACGGTGTCGGATATGTTGCCGAAGCGCGCGGTCGCGTCGGTGATCGGCATCGGCAGTTTCGCGGGAGCGACCGGCGGCATGCTGTTTCCGTATTTCACGGGCAAGCTGCTCGACGCGAGCAAGGACGCGGGCGGGATCACGAGCGGCTACACGATTCTGTTCACGATCTGTGCGTGTGCGTATCTGGTGGCGTTTGCGCTGCATCACGTGCTCGCGCCGCGCTTCGAGCAGATCGAGAAGGCGGATGAACTTTTGAAATGAAACTCGGACTCGGACTTTACCGGCACATGTTGAACGCGGAGAACTTCGCGTTCGCCCGCCAGGCCGGCGCCACACACATCGTGGCGCACTTGGTGGATTATTTCCGCGGCGGCAGCGGACACTCCGCCACGGACGATCAGCCACTCGGCACCGATTGGGGCTGGGGGCTCGCCGGCGAAGCCGAGAGACTCTGGACGGTCGACGAGCTGGTCGCGTTGCGGAAACAAGTGGAAGCCGCCGGCCTCGTGCTGGAGGCGATCGAGAACTTCGATCCTGCGCACTGGGGCGATGTGCTTCTCGATGGGCCGCGTCGCGCCGAGCACATCGAAAACGTGAAGACGATCGTGCGCCGCGTGGGCGAGGCCGGCATCCCGATCATCGGGTATAATTTTTCCATCGCGGGCGTGGCCGGTCGCACGAAGGGAAATTATGCGCGCGGCGGCGCGATCTCCGTCGGCATGGAGGGCTCGTATGACCAGCCGATGCCCAACGGCCTGGTGTGGAACATGGTGGTTGATCCCAGCGCGATGACGCGCGAAACCGGCGTGATTCCGTCGGCGACGCACGAGCAACTGTGGTCGCGCCTGCAGCGGTTTCTCGATGAGGTCTTGCCCGTGGCGGAAAAAGCCGGGGTGCGGCTCGCGCTGCATCCCGACGATCCGCCGACGCCGACCGTGCGCGCGCAGCCGCGACTTGTTTATCAGCCGTCGATGTATCAACGCGTGATCGATCTCAATCCGAGCCGTGCCAATGCGCTCGAGTTTTGCGTGGGCTCGCTCGCGGAGATGACCGAGGGCGATATCTACGACGTGGTCGACCACTACAGCCGTCAGAACCGCATTGGCTACGTGCACCTGCGCAACGTCGCCGGCAAAGTGCCGACGTATAAGGAGACGTTTATCGATGACGGAGACGTAGACGTGTTGCGGGTGCTGGAGATTTTGAAGCGCAACAAATTCGAAGGCGTGATCATCCCGGATCACGCGCCGCAGATGAGCTGCGCCGCACCGTGGCATGCGGGCATGGCGTATGCGATGGGTTACATCCAAGCGGGGCTGAAGACACTCTCGCGCATCGGGTGACGTAAGAGACTGGAGCGCCGGGACCAGACTCATCGGTGCGGCCGAGCCGCGATCGGCGGCTTGCATGCGAGGGGTGTTGCGGCGAGAGTCCGCGCACCCCACATGGTCAGCCCCCATTCCCCCGAACCCCTGGGTGAAACTGCGGCCTCTGCCACCGCACCCCGGTCTCTTCACGACGTTGTCATCCGCCTCGCGGGTAATTCCCAAGACGGCATCCAAACCATCGGAGGATTTCTCGCGCGACTCGCGGGACGCTCCGACCAGGACGTGATGACCTACATGACGATCCCGTCCACGATCTCGGGCGGGCCGTCGATCTTCCAAGTGCGCATGGGCACGGGAGACATTCTTTCCGCGGGCGATCAGGCCGACTTTCTCGTGGCGTTTTATCAGCACAGCTACGAGAGCCACATCAACTCGCTGCGCACCGGCGGCGTGCTGATCTACGACGCGGCGCACGTGACGCCGAATCCCGACGACAAACGCTTCACGGCGGTCGGCGTGCCGATCACGACCGGCACGATCGAAGCGGTCGGCGGCGCGGCGAAGGACAAAGGCAAAAACATCTTCGTGCTCGGCTTGATCGCCCGCATTTTCGGACTGGAGGTCGAGAAGCTCGCCGCGCTGATCAAGGAACGGTTCGGCGGGCGCTCCGAAGACCTCGTGCGCAATGCCATGCTGGCGTTCGACGCCGGCTATGCCTGGCCGGGCGAGAGCATCCGCGACATCTTTGTGCGCTTCGAGGATCGCGCGCGCGCCGCTTCCGGCCGTCCGCAGGTCACCCTCGACGGCAACACCGCACTCACCTACGGCCTGCTCGCCGCGGGCGTGCGCTACGGGGCGGGTTATCCGATCACCCCGTGGTCTTCGATCATGGAACTGCTGCGCAGCGAACTGCAGAAATACGGCGGACTCTTCGTGCAGGCAGAGGACGAACTCGCGGCGGTGTCGTATGCGCTCGGCTTTTCGTATGCAGGGCATCTCGCCGTCACGGGCAGCTCGGGTCCGGGCCTCTCATTGAAAATGGAAGCGCTCGGCTGGGCGTGCATGGCGGAGATGCCGCTCATCGTCATCAACGTCCAGCGCGGCGGTCCTTCGACCGGCCTGCCGACCAACGTCGAGCAGAGCGATCTCATGCAGGCGATCTACGGTAGCCACGGCGACACGCCGCGCGTGGTGCTCGCGCCGAAGAACGTGGAGGAGTGTTTCTACGTCGCGCTCGAGGCCGCGCGCATCGCGCGGAAATACAGCACGCAGGTGATCATCCTGACCGACCAGGCGCTCGCGACGCGGATCGAAGCTTTTGACGAACCCGATCTCGCCGCGCTGATGGTCGATCCGACACCCGACCTCGCGGAGCGTCCGGTCGATTTCACGCCGTATCCACTGGAGCGATACACACGCCACGCTCCGCCTGGGGCGCGAATCGCGACCGGCACCTATCCGACCGTAACCGGCCTCGAGCACGACGAGGCCGGCCATCCCACCGGCAGTCCCGCGCTGCATCGCAAGATGACCGCGAAGCGTCGCGAGAAACTGAAGGCGCTCGGCGAAGAGTTGCCCGTGCCCGACGTCTTCGGCGATGCGGAAGGCGATGTGTTGCTCGTGGGGTGGGGGTCCACGTTTGGGCCGTCGCGCGAGGCGCTGATTCGCCTCCGCCGGGACGGACTGAAGGTCGCGCAGATCCACTTGATGCACCTTCATCCGCTGCCGCCGGGCCTGGATGCGATTTTCGCCCGCTACCGCTCGGTGCTTGTCGTGGAGATGAACGACGAAGGTCTCTACGGCTACGGCCAGCTCGCGAGTTTGTTGCGTGCGCGCTACGCGATGCCGCACATCCGCAGCATCACGAAAACCGACGGCCTCACGTTCAGAGTGGCCGAGATCATCGAAGGCGTCTCGCGCCACTCCGCTTACGGCGCGCTGCGCGATGTAAACGCTTAACCCCAACGCCCCGAGACCATGTCTGCCGAACCCACTCTCCCTGCGGTTGCCACCAACGCACGCGCGCCGCTCACCAAGAAAGCGCTCACCGCCGATCACCCGACGTGGTGCCCCGGCTGCGGCGACTTCGCCGTGCTCGCGTCGTTCTACCGCGTGCTCGAAAAACTCAACCTGCCGCACGAGAATATCGTGACGATGGCCGGCATCGGGTGCTCCTCGCGCTTCCCGTATTTCGTCAACACGCACGGCGGCCATTTTATCCACGGACGTTCGCTGCCGTTTTCCGCGGCGGTGAGTCTCGGCCGCGACGATCTGCACGTTTTCGTGTTCGGCGGCGACGGCGACGGTTTTTCCATCGGCGGCAATCACCTGGATCACGTGGCGCGCAAGAACGTGAACCTCACCTACGTGATCATGGATAACTCCGTCTATGGCCTCACGAAGAAGCAGACTTCACCGACCTCGCCGATCGGTTTCAAAACGAAGACCGACCCGAGTGGCGCAATCGACCAGCCCGTGAACCCGATGAAGAAGCTGCTCAACAGCGGCGCCACGTTTGTCGCGCGCAGTCACGCGACGCAGGTGAATCACATGATCGAGATGATGACGCGCGCCGCGAAACACAAAGGCTTTTCGGTCGTGGAGATTCTCTCGGAATGCGTGGAGTTCTTTCCCGGCGCGTTTGACGCGGGCAATCCGCGCAAAGGCGGCGCCTTCAAACTCATCGAGGAAAAGAAAAACGACGGCACGCCCGAGGACGCGGCGCGGCACGATGTGACCGACGAAGTGGCGGCCTACAAACTCGCCTCGCTCGCCTGGCCGGGCGCTTTCGGCGTGTTTTACGAAGTGAACCGCGCGACAAAGAACGAACTGGAAGCCGGCCTGATCGCGAAGGCGAAGGAGCGCACGAAGAACGCGAGCGACCTCGCGCTCCTCCAAGCGTCTTTCGCGAAACTGCGCTAGGCAACGAACCGGGTCGCGCCAAAGTGCGGCGCGACGCGGGACCCAGTGCGCACCGGGTCGAGCCAGAGTCCGCGCCGGGTCGGGACAACGTGCGTCCCAGGTCGCGTCCCGATGCGAACACCGTCGGGCATCGGTGCGGAGCCGCTGAAGGACAGGGTGGCGCGGGGGAGTGTCTCACGTCGGTGCAGGTTGGCACGGCAGGTCGCGGCCGGAGTGCCGCATCCGAGGTGAGATTGGCGACGGCTTGCTGGCGCGGAGTTTGCGAAGACGTTTCATCATGGATTTCGCACAGCTCACCCAAATGTCGCGCCAGGCGGTGACGGAGGCGCAGAACCTCGCCCGCCGTCTGCACCACAACGAGGTGGATACCTGGCACCTGCTCTCCGCGCTGCTCGCGCAGGAAAACGGGATCGTGTCCGGCCTCGTCGAGAAACTCGGGCTTACCACGAGTGCGCTCCAGCTGGCGGTGGAGCGGGAGCTCGAGCGATTGCCGAAAGTCACCGGGAGCGTGGACACGTCCAAGATCTACGTGACGCAGGCCGTCAACGAGGCGCTCACCCGCGCCGAGGATGAAGCGAAGAAGTTGAAGGACGAGTTCATCTCGGTGGAGCATTTGTTTCTCGGCCTGATCGAAGTCGGCAAACCGGACGCGCTCGCGAAGTTGTTCAAGAGTTTCGCGCTTGATCGCGCGAAGGTGCTCGGCGCGCTCAAGGACGTGCGTGGCTCGCAGCGCGTCACGACCGACAATCCCGAGGCGACGTATCAGGCGCTGGAGAAATATGGCATCGATCTCGTGGCGCAGGCGCGCAAAGGCAAAATGGATCCGGTGATCGGGCGCGACGAAGAGATCCGGCGCACGATCCGCATCCTTTCGCGGAAGACGAAGAACAATCCCGTGCTCATCGGTGAGCCCGGCGTCGGCAAGACCGCGATCGTCGAGGGGCTCGCGCAGCGCATCCTGCGCGGCGACGTGCCTGAGGGATTGAAGGACCGGACGATCTTCGCCCTCGATATGGGCGCGCTCGTGGCCGGCGCGAAATACCGCGGCGAATTCGAGGAGCGACTGAAGGCCGTGCTGCAGGAAGTGAAGCAGAGCGACGGCCGCATCATCCTTTTCATTGACGAACTACATTTGATCGTCGGCGCGGGAAAAACCGACGGTGCGATGGACGCGGGCAATTTGCTCAAGCCGATGCTCGCGCGCGGTGAGTTGCACTGTATCGGGGCGACTACGCTCGACGAGTATCGCAAGCACATCGAGAAGGACGCGGCCCTGGAGCGGCGTTTCCAGCCGATCGTCGTGGATCAGCCTACCGTCGAGGATGCGATTTCGATCCTGCGCGGCTTGCGGGAGCGTTTCGAACTGCACCACGGCGTGCGCATCCAGGACAACGCTCTCGTGAGCGCGGTCGTGTTGTCGAATCGCTACATCAGCGATCGTTTCCTCCCCGACAAGGCGATCGATCTCGTCGATGAAGCGTGCGCGATGATCCGCACGGAGATGGACTCGATGCCGCAGGAGCTCGACGCGCTCACGCGCAAAGCATTGCGGCTCGAGATCGAGGAAACCGCGCTCGCAAAAGAGAAGGACGAGGCCAGTGCCCGGCGGCTCGAAGTGCTGCGCAAGGAACTCGCGGAGACGCGCGAGCAGGCGAGCGGCATCAAACTTCACTGGGAAAAGGAAAAGGCGTCCGTCGACAAAACCCGCAAGCTGCGCGAAGCGCTCGAAGCGGCGCGGCTGGAGATGGAGAAGGCGGAGCGGGCCTACGAACTCAACAAGGTCGCCGAGCTGCGTCACGGAAGGATCCCGCAGATGGAAGCCGAGTTGAAGAAACTAGAGCAGGCCGGCAACAGCACGACGTTGTTCAAAGAGGAAGTCTCTGAGGAGGAAATCGCGGAGGTGGTCTCGAAGTGGAGCGGCGTGCCCGTCACCCGACTGGTCGAAGGCGAGAAGGAGAAACTTCTTCGCCTGGAGGATGTGCTGCACGAACGCGTGGTCGGCCAGGATGAAGCCGTGACTCTCGTGACCGAGGCGATCCTGCGCGCCCGCAGTGGCATCAAGGATCCGCGTCGCCCGGTGGGTAGTTTCCTGTTCCTCGGTCCGACCGGTGTCGGCAAAACCGAGCTCGCGAAGACGCTCGCCGAAACGCTCTTCGACACGGAGGCGGCGATGGTGCGCATCGACATGTCGGAATACATGGAGAAGCACAGCGTCTCGCGTCTCATCGGCGCGCCTCCGGGCTATGTTGGTTACGACGAAGGCGGCCAGTTGACCGAAGCCGTGCGACGGAAGCCGTATGCGGTGATCCTCTTCGACGAGATCGAGAAGGCGCACCCGGATGTATTCAATGTTCTGCTACAGGTGCTCGACGACGGTCGCATCACCGACTCGCAGGGCCGCACGGTGGATTTCAAGAACACCGTGATCATCATGACCTCGAACATCGGCTCGCGCTACCTCCTCGAAGGCGTGACCAGCGAGACGATCCCCGAGGGCGTGCGTGAGAGCGTGATGACGGAGCTGCGGAAGAGTTTCCGTCCGGAGTTCCTCAACCGCATCGACGAGACGATTCTCTTCAAGCCGCTCACGCTGGAGGAGATCTCGGAGATCGTGGACCTATTGCTCGCCGACTTGAACAAGCGCCTTGCCGACCGCCGCGTAACGGTGGTGCTCGACGACAAGGCCAAGGAGTGGGCGGCCGAAAAGGGCTACGATCCGGTGTTTGGCGCGCGTCCGCTGAAGCGTTTCCTGCAACGGAAGATCGAGACGAAACTCGCTCGCGCGCTCATCGCGGGCGAAATCGCCGAGGACTCGCAGGTGAACTTCTCCGTGAAGGACGATGAACTCGCGATGTCGGGCACGAAGAAGACTGAGTAATCGAAGTGCGAGAGCGAAAGGTGCAGGTGGAGCCCGCCGTCTTGGCGGGCTTTCGCGTTTTTTGGGAGGTGTGATGCCGTCGGACACGCGGACGGTGCTCGTTCAACCCGCCGGGGACGGCGGGTTCCACCTTTGGGGTTGAGACGTGCAGTCGCAGCCAGCGCGGGGCTGCGTCTCGCCTTTTGTCATTCTGAGCGGAGCGAAGAATCCAGTTCGGGCCGCGCAGGGCGAGAGAGGTTCGGCTCAAAATAAAACTGTTTCATAATACATTAAACACTTGAGTTGAGCGCCGAAAGTTTTCATTTGCAGGTCATCGGCGGTCTTCGCCGGTTGCCCCATGTTTCCGTTACCCCGGATTTTCGCGCTTCGATGGAAGGTCGTGTCGTCGCTCGCCTGTGTCGTGCTGGCCGGGTGTGCGAGCTCTCCTGAGCGGAAGGCTCCGAACACGTCGGCCGCCGATGCTGCATGGCTTGCGGGTGCCGACGTTTCCGCGCTCCCGGTGTTCGAATCGCGCGGCGCGCGCTACAGCGCCAACGGGCGGAGCGGCGATGCGCTGGAGATCCTGCGTGACGCGGGCGTGAATTGCTTCCGCGTGCGGCTGTTCGTGGCACCGGACGGGGAGGGGATCGTGACCAACGATCTCGACTACACCGTCCGCCTCGCGAAACGGATCAAGGCCAGCGGCGCGAAGCTGCTACTCGATATCCATTATTCGGATACGTGGGCCGACCCGGGCAAACAGTTCAAACCGGTCGCGTGGGAGAATCTCGGTTTCGACGAACTTGTGGAAAAAGTGGGCGCCTACACGCGCGAGGTGCTCGCGCGATTTGCGGCCGAGGGTGCGGCCCCTGACATCGTGCAGATCGGCAACGAAATCACCAATGGCCTGCTCTGGCCCGATGGCCGCGTCGAATACGCCGAACGTGAGCGCGATGCCGAAAGCTGGCCGAAGCTCGCGCGCCTGCTCCGCGCGGGACTCGAGGCGGTGCCAACCGGGTCCGGCGCTCCGCAGCGGATGATCCACATCGAGTGCACCGGCAATCTGCCGCGCACGCGCTGGTATTTGAATCACCTGCGCGCGGAAAACCTGCCTTTCGACCTGCTCGGCCTCAGCTACTATCCGGAGTGGCACGGCACGCTGGCGGATCTGCGCGAAACGTTGAGCGGGATCGCCGAGGAGTTCCGCTTGCCGGTGGTCGTCGTGGAAACGGCGTATCCGTGGAAGCACGACGAGCATTTCGACGGGAAGGAGAATCTGGTTTTCCCCTTCACGCCCGCCGGGCAGAAGGCGTTTCTCGCAGACGTCGCCGCGGCGGTGCGCGCCACGCCGCACGGGCTCGGCCGCGGCGTCGTTTACTGGCACCCGGAAGTCGTGCCCGTGCGCGATCTCAACATCTGGATCGGCGGTTCCTGCGCGCTTTTCGACGAGCGCGGCGAACTTCTCCCGGCAGCCGCGGCGCTGCGCTGAGTTTCATTTCCCCCAAACAAACCATGTATGCCACCTACCCCCGTCGCAGTTCGGCCGCCCTCTTGATCGGCGGTTTGTTGTCGTGTTCCTCGATGCTGGCGCAGCCGGCGTCCAGTCCGGGTTCGAACGATGAAGTCATCGAACTGAGCCCGTTTGTCGTGAACTCCGCTCAGGACAACGGCTACCTCGCGCAAAACACGCTCGCGGGCAGCCGCCTCAACACGAGCCTCAAGGACACCGCCGCCGCCATCTCCGTGCTCACGCCCGAGTTCATCAAGGACATTGGCGCGACGAACATGAAGGATGTGATCCTGTTCCAGAACAACGCCGTGCCGGACTACGGTGACGCCGACAGCAATTTCAACGGCAACCCCATGGTCGGAAATAGCGAGTGGCAGCTGCGCATCCGCGGTCTCAGCGCGAGCTACGCGCGCAACTACTTCCCGTGGCGCGTCTCAACGGATTTCTACAACGTCGATCGCATTGATCAGTCGCGCGGTCCCAACGCCATTCTCTTCGGCTTTGGCGCTGCTGGCGGCATCGTGAACACCACGACCAAACAGGCCGTGCTCGGCAAAAAGGACGACGAAGTCTCGCTCAGCGTCGGCAGTTGGAACCGACGTCGCGGCACGATCGACGTGAACCACGTGCTCGTGCCCAACACCTTTGCGATGCGCGTCAACGCGATGGCGGAAAACGGCGAATCGTGGCGCGAGTTCGAATTCGATCGGGCGCGGCGCGGCCACCTCGCGACGACATGGGCGATCACGCCCACCTCGCGACTTCGGGTGGAAGGTGAAGACGGCAAAGTGC
>JAEYQF010000276.1 GCA_023410155.1 Verrucomicrobiota bacterium
GGTTGGGCCCGATGCCGCCGGTGAGTTTGTCGGCGTGGCAGCTGCCGCAGGTCGTCGCATAGGTGGCGCGACCGGCATCCACGAAGACGGGATTGCGGCTCATCTTCCAAAGACTCTCGTCGTCCACGGCGGGCGCGGCCGCGAGCTTGGCTGCTTCGATCTGCGACATCTCGGCGTCGACTGCAGCGGGGCCGGAAAGGCCGTAGTGCGCGCGCTCGTAATAGAACCAGTAGCCGACCCAGAAGATGATCGTGGCGTAAAAGGTCATCAGCCACCAGTTCGGCATCCGCTTATCGTATTCCTGGATGCCGTCGTATTCGTGTGGCCGGATCGGATCTTCGGACGGAGGTTGATTAGGAGTGGGCGTCATGGCGGGCGGCGGAGTCGGAGTTGAAGGGAAGGTGGGCCAGCTGATCGGAGCGCTGGCGCGGCAGCCGGAGCGCACGCCAGGTGATGTAGGCGAAAATCGCCGCGGCGGTTACAAACGCCACGATCGTGAAAATCGCGGCGGAGTCTTCGAGCAGGAGGCGACGGAACATGGGATGCGAAGTCAGGCGTTCGGGACGAGTCGCTCAGCGGGCCGCGCTCCGTTTCGGCGCCGCGTCCTCGTATTTGCCGAGGTGTTGGAGGTAGGCGATCAGAGCGATGATCTCCTTTTCTGGCGCGACGTAGGCGCCGGCGGCGCGCAGGTCCTGCGAGATGGCCTTCGCCTGGCTCGCGACCTGATCGAACACCTGCTGGGCGCTCTGGGCCGGATAGGGCACGCCGAGCATACGCTGGACCTTCATCTTGGCGGGAAGACCGGCCACGTCGGTGTTGTTGGTCGAGAGCCACGGATAGGCCGGCATGATCGAGCCCGGCGAGATCGCGCGGGGGTCCTCCATGTGGCGCAGGTGCCAGACATGGGGATACTTGCCGCCCACACGGGCGAGATCCGGCCCGGTGCGCTTCGAGCCCCATTGGTAGGGGTGGTCGTAGATGGATTCGCCGAGTCGCGAGTAGTCGCCGTAGCGGAGCACGTCGGGCACAAGCGTGCGAATCATCTGGGAGTGGCAGGTGTAGCAGCCCTCGCGGACGTAGATGTCGCGCCCGGCCAGCTCGAGTGGTGTATAAGCGACCTGGATACGGTCTTCGACGTTCTGCGCCTTCTGCACCACGACGGTGGGCACGATCTGGATCAGGCCGCCGACCACGACCGCGATGAAGGTGAGGATCGTGAACGGCAGCGCATTGAGCAGCAATTTCTCGTGCCAGTCGCCCCACGCCTTGGCGCGCGCGCGGACCAGGGCGTAACCCGCAACGAAGCAGGCGAGCGAGCCGGCGATGCCGATCATGCTCGTGAGCCCGTCGGCCAGCATCCAGAGGCAGGCGAAGCCGACGCCGGTCACGCAGAAAAGCGTGGGGGCATTGAAGAAGGTGGCGAAGAAGCCGAGCCGGGTGTCCGACGGGGCGGGCTCGTCGCGGTAAACCTCGACCGTGCCGTCGACGGTCGCGGCGCCTTTCACCGTGCGATAGAAATTATACGCGAGGAGGAACCAGCCGATCAGGTAGAGGCCGCCGCCGATCACGCGCATCAGCATCATCGGCTTGATGGTGTTCAGCGTGTCCATGAAATTTGGATACGCGAGGACCGTGCCGTTCTCCGTGGTGGCACCAAGCATCACGCCCTGCGTGATGCCGCTGGTCCACATGGCCGCGACGTAGAGCAGAATGCCGACCGTCCCGAGCCAGAAATGGAGATTGGCGAGCGCGGTGGAGTAGAGCGGTTTGTTCCAGAGGCGGGGCAGCAGCCAGTAGATCATGCCGGCGGCCATGAAGCCGTTCCAGCCGAGCGCGCCCGCGTGCACATGCCCGATGATCCAGTCGGTGTAGTGCGCGAGCGCGTTGACCGACTTGATCGAGAGGAGCGGCCCTTCGAAGGTGGCCATGCCGTAGAAGGTGACCCCGGCGGCGAAGAACTTGAGCACCGGATCAGTGCGGAGTTTGTGCCAGGCGCCGCGCAACGTGAGCAGGCCGTTGAGCATGCCGCCCCACGACGGAGCCCAGAGCATCAGCGAGAACGTCATGCCGAGCGTCTGCAGCCAACCGGGCAAGGCGGTGTTAAGCAGATGGTGAGGGCCGGCCCAGATGTAGAGAAAGACGAGGGACCAAAAGTGAACGATGGAGAGGCGATAGCTGTAGACCGGACGTTCGGCCGCCTTCGGCACGAAGTAATACATGATGCCCAAAATCGGCGTGGTGAGGAAGAACGCCACGGCGTTGTGCCCATACCACCACTGGACGAGTCCGTCCTGCACGCCGCTGAAGATCGGATACGAATGGAGCAGCGAAGTCGGGATCGAGAGGTGATTGACGATGTAGAGCATCGCCACGGTGATGATCGTGGCGATGTAGAACCAGATCGCGACGTAGAGGCTCGGCTCGTTGCGCCGTGCGAGGGTCCAGAAAAAATTCACCGCGAAGACGACCCAGATCAGCGCGACCGCGACGTTGAGCGGCCAGATGAGTTCGGCGTATTCCTTGCCGCGCGTGAGGCCGAGCGGAAGCGTGACCGCGGCGGCCACGATGATCGCCTGCCAGCCCCAGAAATGGAGATTGGAAAGAAAATCGCTCGCGAGCCGCGCCTTCACGAGGCGCTGCGTCGAATAGTAGATGCCGGCGAACATCATGTTGCCGACGAACGCGAAGATCACCGCGTTGGTGTGCAGCGGGCGGAGTCGGCCGAAGCTGAGCCAAGACGTCTGGAAGTTGAGCTGCCAGAAGTTCAGTTGGGACGCGATCAGGACGCCCACCAGCATGCCGACGGCACCCCAGATGAGGGTCGCGTAGATGAACTGGCGGACGATCTTATCGTTATACTCGATGGTGGTTTTGGTGGCGGGCATGGCCGGGCGGGGGATCGATCAGGAGTGAGGCTGGAGAGGGTGACCGGCCGCCCGATCGGCGGCGTTGACGCGGGGAGTCTCCTCGCCGAGAGGCAGGAGTGACTCGCGCTCCGGGCTGCTGAAGCGGCGCGAGTTTTCGCGCACGAAGAACACGATGAACGTGAAGACGAGGCAGAGGCTGACAGTCAGCGTAAGCGGGATGACGGACATGGCGGGAAAAGGAGTTCAGGCCCGCCGCTGACGTTGAAAATTGGATACGCCTCCGGCCGTCGCGGGGCCGGAGCAAAGCCAATGAGTCGATGCAAAGAGGGCGGGCATGGGAGACGACGTGGTGTGTCTCTCGAGACTACGACACTGCGCGGGGCGCGGCTCCGCAGGGGTTGGCGAGCCCTATGCATAAATTGCAGTCGCTGGATTTTGGCCCGCAAAAGACGCGCATCGTTGGGCAAGTGATGCGAAGCAAGTGCGGCACGTTTGCGCTAGCCTGCGCACATGCAGGAAGAGCTTCTTCAAGGCTTGGACGCCCAACGCCGTCGCATTCACGCGCGCTGGGAAGCCCTCCTGCGAACCGAGCGGGTCAACACCCCGCTGGCTTATCCCGATTCGCTCGTGCACCTGATCGAGTGGACGCTCGACCAGGTGTTCGCCGCGTTGCGCGCTCCGAACTCCCGCCGTCGTGCGGAACGCGCGCACATCCATGCAGCCGCGCGGCCGGAGTGCCAGTGTGGGCGCAATCCGCTGCTCGCCTATTTCCTCGCCGGCGAGCAGGCGTTGCTGGAGGCGCTGGTGCTCGAGCAGGCGTCGCGTCTGTCGATCGACCCGGTGGAGCGCGACACGGCTTTGGCGGAGCTATATCACGCCATCCGCGGCATCGCGCGGCGGGAGATCGAGGCGTTTTGCTCCGTGTGCCAGCATCGGCACCAGGAGCCCTGCGAGCCGTCGGCGCACGCGATGGATTCGTCGCAGGCGGGCGCCGGGATCTAGCCTTCGCGCCTCAGTTCTTCTCGGCGCCGTGCAGGCGCTCGCGGTAGCGGCTCGGGGACTCGCCAGCAATCTTGCGGAAGACGCGGTTGAATTGGGAGAGCGATTGGAACCCGGCCTCGTAGGCCGCCTCGCTCACGCGCTTGTGGGGATTGAGCAGCAGGTTCTTCACCTTCTCTACGCGCACGCGGGCGAGGTAATCGGTGAACGTCATCCCCGTCGCCTTCTTGAAAGTCTTGCAGAAGTAAAAGGCGCTCATGTTCACCGCCTGCGCGACCTGGGCGAGCGAGAGATCCTCGTGCTGGTGCGTGTTGATGAAGTTGCGCGCGCGGGAGATCACGGGCGACTCGGCGGTTTCCTGCCGCACGAGTAACTGGTTACTGAGCGACGAGAGGTGCTGCGCGAAGATCGTGAGCAAACGCAGGATCGACTCGTATTGCTTCTTCGTGACGACGCGCGTCTGGAAATACGCTTCCTCGAGCCGCTTCAGGTCGACCTCGGTGCCCCACTTGAGCAATTGGCGCGTGGTCCGCCGGAACTCCGCTTCGTTCGGCTGGTGCAGGAGGATCTGGCCGGTCTGCAGGAAGGCGACGAGGTTTTCACCCACGCGCACCGGGACGGCCGAGTCGCAAAGGCCGGCGAAGCATTTGAGCGTTTTCGGCTCCATCTTTGCTTCCTCCTCGACCTTCTTCTGCATTTGCAGGCACGCCGCGCAAGTCTGGTTTGTGCCAGCCATCAACGCGCAGAAGGGATTCTCCTTCGGGTCGCCATGGAGCGGCAGGTTGAACACCTCCAGCGGACGAAGCGCGATCGGCAGGCCGGTGGTTTCGCGAAACGCCTGCTCGTAATCGCGAAAAATCCGCGACTGGCGGAGTTGCTCGACCATTGCGCGGGAGTCGGTGGTGCTGGTGGCGCCAGTGGCTTCCATGGCCGCCAACCTAACTCCCGTCGAAGGCTGCGCAATGGAAACATGGCAAAATCCGCGCAGCCTTGGTGCAATAGCGGATCGTTTACGCGCACGGCGGCCGCCACAACCATGCATTGGCCGAGGGAAATAGCTGGTTCGCGGCCGTTCTTATAACCTCCAACAGGACCTGTGCTTATTTTGCGGAAGCTCGTGCGCGCTTATGGGCGCCAGGCATTTCGCTGAGTCACTTCAGCCGCACTTCGCGGCCGGATTCGGCCGAGCGGTAGATCGCATCGAGGATCTTCTGCACCGCCAGCGATTCGCTTGGGAGGATGAGCGGCTTCGCGCGCCCGAGCAGGCAATCGACGAAATGCACCATGCGATTCGGCGAAACGAGCGCCGCTGTGGGCTCGATGCTCTCGATCGAGTAGCCGTGCTTGGTCGCCCGCGACAGACGCAGCGGGGGAAAAATCGCGCCCGCTTCCGTGCCGAACAATTGCGTGCCGTTCCAGTCCGCGTGCTCCTGATGCGCAGCCCAGGACGTTTCGAGGAGAACCGTGCGGCCGCTCTTCAGCTTGATGAGGGCGACGGACATGTCTTCGACGTCGAAGGGCAGCTTCGGATCGATCTCGCTCAAACCCCAGGTGCCGTTGCCCAACCCGCGGGGGCCGAACTTCGCATAGGTCTGCCCGCTGACGGCGGCCGCCTCGAATTCACCCAGTAGAAACAGGCAGCGGTCGAGTGCGTGCACCCCGATGTCGTAGGTGCTGCCGCCTGCCGCGCAGTCCTTCTGCGTGAACCAGGAGCCGATGCGCGGGATGCCGGCGCGGCGGGTCCAGCCCGTCTTCGCGTGGTAAACGTCGCCCAGCACTCCGCGGCCGATCAATTGCTTGAGCGTCTGCACCTCGGGCGTCAGCCGGTGGTTTTGTCCCACCATGAAGAACCGGCCCCGGCGCTTCGCTTCGACGACGAGCTTGGCGGCGTCGCGCGCATTGGTCGCCATCGGCTTGTCCAGCATCACGTGTTTGCCGGCGCGCAGGGCGTCGAGGGCGACGGGCACGTGCAGATAATTCGGCAACGCGATCGAGATCACGTCGATGTCCGCGCGCGCGAGCAGGGCGCGGTAGTCGGATACGACGAGCGGCACGCCGTATTTTTCGGCCGCGGCCCGACCACGCTCCGGAGAGAGTTCTGCCAGCGCGACCACGCGCGCCGCCGGATGCGCCTGAAAACTCTGGATGTGGTCGAGGCCGATCGCGCCCGTGCCGATCACCGCAACTCGAATGGAGGAAGCAGCCATGGATAAACTCAGACGCGGCCCCACGCGCGGAGCTGCTCGTAGCACTTGCGCACCGATTCCAGCGGAGGGTGATTGAACCGCTCCTGCTCGACGATGTGCCAGTCGGCCGCGCCGACTTCATCCAGCGCGGAAAACACCGCGTCGAAATCGACCGGTCCGCTGCCGAGTTCCGTCTCGTCTTTCAAGTGCACGAGTTTTACCCGCGCACCGTAATCGCGCAATGCGCGGGCGGGATCGACGCCGCCGACCTGCAGCCAATACACGTCGAACTCCGCCGCGAGATTGCGCGGCTCGGCTGCCCCGAAGATCAGGTCGAGCGCAGTGCGCCCTTCGAAGCGCTGCAACTCGTGCGCGTGATGATGGAAACTGAGCTGAATGCCGTGCGCCCGCACGCGAGCGCCGAAAACGTTGAGTTCCTCGCCGATCCGTTCGGCCATGGCCGCCGAGACGAACAGCTCCGGCGGCCACCACGGCACCGTAATGTGCTTCGTGCCGAGCAGCAATGCTTCCTGCAAGACGCGCTCGGGTTCGGCGCGCAGGACCGGCGCGATCACGTGCATGCCGGCGACCTTCAATCCGGCTGCATCGAGCGCAGCGCGCACCCCGCGCGCATCGAGGTTGCCGTAGCCGGCCAGCTCGACGCCCGCGTAGCCGATTTCGGCGACGCGCGCCACCGTGCCCGCAAAATCGTGGGCGACTTCCTCTTTCAATGACCAAAGCTGCAGGGCGATCGGAGGCATGGGCGGGGAGCGCGAACGATGCTCCGGTCCACCACCTCCCCGCAAGCTTTTGCCTCGTGGCGTTGACATCGGCGCGCGGCCGCGGCGTTCATTCTCATCGGCATGCCGGCAGCACCCCAGGCAATCTCGACGGCGGTTCTCGTGGATGCGGCCGGACTGGTGAAGCGCTACCAGGGCGCCGTCGCGCTCGATGGCATCGACTTGCAGGTGCGAGCGGGCGAGATCGTCGGCCTGCTCGGGCGCAATGGCGCCGGAAAAACAACGCTGCTCGAGTGCCTGCTCGGCCTGCGCACGCTGGACCACGGTTCAGTGCGTATCCAGAATATCGATGCAGGGCAGAACCCCGCGGCGGCCCGGGCCCGCGTGGGCGCCCAGCTGCAGGGCGCGACGTTGCAGGACGATCTCACGCCGGCGGAGGCGCTGGCCTTGTTCGCGAGTTTTTATCCGCAGCCCGCCGATCCCTCCGAGCTGCTCCGCCGGTTTGCACTGGAGGAGAAATCCCATGCGCGATTCGGCACGCTTTCCGCGGGACAGCGTCAGCGATTGTTCCTGGCGCTCGCGTTTGTAAACCGTCCGGTGCTGCTGGTTTTGGATGAACCCACCACCGGGCTGGACGTCGCCTCGCGCCGGGAACTGCACCGGCAGATTCTCGCGGCGCGCGACGAGGGCTGCGCGGTGTTGCTGAGCACCCACTACGGCGAGGAAGCGGCGGCGCTCTGCGACCGCGTGGCGATTCTCGACCGTGGCCGCATCCTGAAAGTGGATACACCGGCCGCGCTTCGGTCCGGAGCGGGGCGCACGACGGTCCGGATCGTGGCTCGACCCATGCCGGACCCGGGCTGGTTTCGGGCGTTGGCGGGAGTGAGCTCGGTGGCGCGGAGCGGACCGGAGTGCGTTTTGGAGACGGCGCAGGCAGCTCCCGTGGTGGCGGCAGTTACGCGGTGGATCGAAGCAGCGGGCGGTGAATTGATCGACCTGCGCGTGCAGCCGCCTTCCCTCGAGGATCTCGTCGTCGAACTCACCGGCCAACCCTGGGAGCAGGCGGAGGAGGGCGACCGCGCATGAATCGCGGCTGGTGGAATCACTTCGTGATCTCGTTGCGGCTCAATACCCGCAACCGGCCGGCGCTGGCGTATGGTTATCTGATGCCGGTGTTTTTCCTGTTCGCATTTGCGAGCGTGTTTCCGGGCGACTCTCCGCCCTTGAGCGGACATATCGGGCAGGTGCTCGTCATCACGATCCTGGGCGGAGCGTGCTTCGGCCTGCCGACGACGCTGGTCTCGGAGCGGGAGCGCGGCGTGTGGCGGCGGTATCGGCTGCTCCCGCTGCCGGTCTCCCGCTTGGTGCTCAGCGCGTTGCTGGCGCGACTGATGATCGTGCTGTCGGCGGTGGCTCTCCAGCTGGCGCTGGCGCATTTTGTCCTGGGCACGCCAATGCCGGCGGATGTGCCGTTGTTTGTCGGAGGGATACTTGCGGCGACGGTGGCCTTCCTCGGCCTCGGGTTGGTGGTGGCCGCGCTGGCGAACGATGTCCCGGCGGTGCAGGGTTTGGGGCAGCTGATCTTCCTGCCGATGATTCTGGTAGGCGGAGTGGGCATCCCGCTGCAGGCATTGCCGTTGTG
>JAEYQF010000333.1 GCA_023410155.1 Verrucomicrobiota bacterium
GCACCGAGTCGCGCCGCGATTTGGCGCGGTCGCGCGGGTAGGGACGGCGCTCCGCTGCCGCTCGCTAAGTATCCGCAACGGGAACCAGCGGCAATGGAGTGGCGCCCCAACGTTTGCCCACTGCGGCGCGGGGACGTCGGTTGCACGTGGTTGTTTATCGGCGCGCGGTGTGCTTCGTATCGGAGAACACTATGAACTCAGTCGGCATCATTGGCCTGGGGATCATCGGCAGCGCATGGGCGCGCAATTATGCGGCCGCGGGAAAGCTCGCTGGAACTTGGAACCGCACGCCGCAACCGGGCGCGCCGGCGTGGAAAAACTCGCCGGAGGAAGTCGCCGCGGCGGCCGATGTCATCCAGATCGTCGTGGCCGATCCGGCGGCGGTCGAGAGCGTGATCACGCGCATCCTGCCGGCCTTGGAGCCGGGCAAAGTCGTCGTGCAATCGAGCACGATCGATGGCGCGAGCAGTGCGAAGTTTGAGCAGTTCGTCGTGCAGCGCGGAGCACGTTATCTCGCTGCGCCGTTCACCGGAAGCAAGGTCGCAGCCGAGCAGAAGCAGACGGTGTTTTATCTCGGGGGCGATCCGACCCTGATTAGTGAACTGGAGCCGCTGCTTTCGCTGATCTCAAGCCACCGCTTCAACATCGGGACGAATGAGCAGGCGTGCACGCTGAAGCTCGCGATGAACCTCAACCTCGCCGCGCAGATGCAGGGGCTAAGCGAAGCGCTGACGCTCGTGCGGCAGGCGGGCGTGACCGACGACGTATTCTTCTCCGCGCTCCAGCAAAACGTCGCCTATTCCGGCTTGGTGAAGCTGAAGGAGCCGAAGCTGCGCCAGGCAGATTTCTCACCGCAGTTTTCGGTGAAGCATATGCACAAGGACATGCGCCTGGCGTCGGCTTCAGGGGGCTGCACGGACTTCCCCGTGCTCGATGCGGTTCGCGGGGCGTTGAAGACCGCGGAGGCGCGGGGGCTGGGCGACGAGGATTTCTCCGCGATCATCAAGTTACTGGAGCAAGGTTGAGCCGAGCCTGGGCCCGGGCGTGGTTTGACCCCCGGGTGAGTTTCGCCACGTTGGGCGGGCATGAGCGACTTCATACCCGCCAGCGAGGTGACGGACGCGAAGCAGGCCTTGATGCGGCTGCGTGCTGCGATGACGCAGACCATCAAGGGCAAGGAGGAGGTCGTCGAACAGGTGCTCATCGGCCTGGTGGCGGGCGGACACCTGCTGATCGAAGATCTCCCGGGTCTGGGGAAAACGACGCTGGCCTACACACTCGCCCGGGCGCTCGATGGCCGGTTCTCCCGCATCCAGTTCACGAGCGATCTGCTGCCGAGCGACGTGACGGGCGTGGCGATCTATGACGAGGCGGTGAAGCAGTTCGTGTTCAAGCCCGGGCCGGTGTTCGCCAACGTGGTTCTCGCCGACGAGATCAATCGTGCCACCCCGAAAACCCAGTCGGCGCTGCTCGAGGTGATGGATCGCGCGCGAGTGACGGTGGACGGCGAACCTCACGAGGTCGGCTCGCCCTTCATGGTTTTCGCGACGCAGAACCCGGTGGACTACGAAGGCACCTTTCCGCTGCCCGAGAGCCAGATGGATCGCTTTCTGATGCGGCTGCAAATGGGGTATCCACTTCCTGGAGACGAGATGGAGATCCTGCGCAGCACGCGAACGAGCTACGACGCGATCGCCCAGGAACCGGTGGTCAGCCGCGGCGACGTGCTGCACCTGCAGGCGCTGACGGGCCGGGTCTTTGTCGAGGAAAGTGTGCTGGACTACCTGCTCCGTATCGTGACCGCGACGCGCACCGAGGCGGATTTTCGCGCGGGCGTGAGCGTGCGCGGAGGACTGGCGTTGCGCACGGCGGCCCAGGCGCGCGCGCTGGTGAAAGGCCGCGACTTCGTGCTGCCCGAAGACGTGGGAGAACTCGTCGCGCCGGTGCTGACGCACCGCCTGGGTCTGTCGCGTCCTTCGAGTGACGCGCTCGAGGAACGGCGGCAGGTCGCGTCGGTGCTAAAGCGCATCCTCAGTTCTGTGGCGGCCCCGGTATGAAATCGGGCGGCCGATGGAGTGGCCTGTTGTGGGATCTACTCGCGCCGCAGCGGCGCGAACGGATCGCGCCGACGCTTTCGGGTGTCCTCCTGATCGTGCTCTCGCTCGGCATCGGCATGGCAGCCTACAACGCCGCGAACAACATCCTGTTCATCACACTCTCCCTGCTGCTCGCCTGCCTCGTGCTCAGCGGCGTGTTATCGTGGCTCAATTTCCGAAACGTGACCTGGCAGCTCGAAGCGGCGCCGCCATTTCGCGCCGGTCAAGACGCGGTCGTCGGCGTGGAGCTGCACAATCGCAAGCGTGTGATGCCGACCTACGGGCTTTGGTTTGAGATGGTCGCGAGGCCGGTCGATCGGACGACGCCGCGCCGGGCCGAGTCGACGGTAACCGGGCGCGGGCTCGACGTGAAAGCGATGCTGGCGAAAGCCGCTCAAGTCGAAGCGCGCGGTCGGTTGCCGATGAGCACGCGGGTCGACCCGGGCGCGAAGGAGCGGCTCGAATGGAACTTTCAGCCCTCGCGCCGGGGCTTGCTGCGAATCGAATTGGAGGCGGTGGGTTCATTGTTTCCGTTTGGATTCTTGAAAAAGCAGCGGTGGGCGGGAGCGGCGATGGAGGTGAAGGTGTGGCCGCAGCCCATCGAGTATCTGCGAACGCCTGCGGCGGCGTCGTCGCGACTGCATGGTGGGGAACAGGTCGCGCGGGTGGGCACCGGCAGCGATCTGCTCGCGCTGCGGCGCTACGATCTCGGAGATTCGCACCGTCTGATTCATTGGAAGGCGAGTGCCCGGACCGGGCATCTGCTCGTGCGGCAATTCGCGGCGGAGAGTGCCGGCGTATTTTCGCTCTGGGTGAGTGCATCCGCGGAGCCGTGGGCCGACGACGAGCAGTTCGAAACGATGCTGCGGCTCGCGGCCTCCCTCGCGGAGGATCTATTGCGCGCGGATCAGTTGCGAGCGGTGGCGATCGATCGCGGCGCGTGGCGGGCCATCCGCCGTGTCCGGGATTTGGATACGTGGCTCGACGAACTGGCGCTGTTGGGGCCAAAGAAAGAAACCGTGGCGATGAAACCGACGGGAGCAGTCCGCAAGCTCGTGCTGTTTGCCCCCCATGGGGCGCGCGGGGTGGCGGCGATTTGCGATGGCGAGATCCTGGCCGCAACTTAACGCTGACGAGCTGCGCCAGGTGCGCTGGGCGCTCGGCGGTGCGCTTACGCTGATCGCGGCATCGTCGGTGTTTTATCTGAACATCGACGCCTGGGTGGCGATGGGTCTGGCGACCGCGGCAGCCACGGCGTTCACGCTGCGGCCCGACTGGGTGGCCCGGGTCCCCGGGTGGGTGCATCGCCTTGCATTCCCCGCGATCGCGGCGACATGTGCCGGAGACCTGTGGCTGACCGGCGAACCGCTGTCAGCGATGGTGCGGCTCGATCTGCTGCTGCTTGCGTATCGCAGCATGGTCTATCGCAAACGACGCGACGAGCTGCAGGGCGTGGTGCTCGGTCTGTTTCTGGTGGTGGTCGCGGGCGTGTTGACCGTTTCGATCGCGTTTGCATTGCAAATCGTCGCCTTCGTGGCGGTGGCGCTCGCGCTGCTGCTCGTGATCACGCTGGGCGACACGGCGGGCGGCGCAGAGAGCGATTCCCCGACGGGCGAAGTTCCACGGTGGGCGCGACACATCGCGTGGGGGACGCTGCTGCGACGAATCAAGGCGGCGACTGACTGGCGCGTCGTGATCGCGGGCGTCGCTTTGTTCGGCGGACTCGTGGTCGTGTCGGGCCTGCTGTTTCTCGCGATCCCGCGATTTCAACTGGAAAACACCTTCTGGCTCGACCGTTTCGCGATGAAGAAGGCGAAGACCGGCTTCAGCGAGACCATCCGCTTCGGTGACGTCACGGAGATCACGACGGACAACAGTGTGGCCGTGACCGTTGATGTGTCGGATCGCGAGCGGGTGCCGGCGCATCCGTATTGGCGGATGCTGGTGCTGGACGAGTATCGCGAGGGGACATTCCGCCTTTCGGCGTCGTTGCGCAGGGATGCATTTGGCGGGGAGCGGGGCGGCGTAATGGTGCGCGGCTTCCGGGGCAGCACGACAGGCGACACGTGGACTTTTTACCTCGAGCCTGGAATCAGTCGGCACCTGCCGCTCCTTGGCGCGTTTGCGCAGGTGCAGTTCCAAGAAGCTCAAAATCACCGCTGGGCTCCGTCGCTCGGAGTGTTGGCGCTCCGCGATGAACCAGCCCGGATGACTGCCTATCGAGTGGAAGGGATGAGCTCGGAGGCGGAGTTCCCAGATCGCAGTTTGCGCGCGCGATTACTCGGCCAAGGTCCGCGCGGCGGATCGTCAAGTGTCTGGGAGGCCCTCGAACTCAGCGCAAGTGACCGCGCCACCGTGCAACGTGCCCTGGCGGAAGCCGAAGTGATGAGTGGGTTGAATCCGCGTGAGCAGGCGAGGCGGATCGGGGCCTGGCTGCAGGCGCGGCACGATTACTCGCTGCGTCCGGTCGTGCCGGTGGGCGCAGGCGATCCGATCGTGCGGTGGCTCATGTCGCGCGAGGCGGGCCACTGTGAACTGTTTGCCGGCTCGATGGTGGTGATGGCGCGCGTCGCCGGGCTGCCGGCTCGCGTGGTGACGGGATTTCGCGGCGGCTCGTGGAATGGATTTTCCAATAATTTCACGCTGCGCAATGCCGACGCACACGCGTGGTGCGAGATCTTCGACGTCGAGAGCGGACGTTGGGTGCGATTCGATCCGACGCCCGGGGCCGGCGCGGAGAGCGATGAAAATCTCTCGGGTGAGGATTCGCTTTCGCTGCGTCTGGATCGGAGCTGGTCGGCGCGCCTGGATAGCCTGCGCGTGTTCTGGTATCGGCGGATTGTGAATTTCGATCAGCGCTCGCAAGTCGAGGCGTTGAAAAGCGCGAAGTCGTGGGCGGAAGAAACGGGCGCGGCGATGCGGGCCTTCTTCGATGACCTCGCGGAAAGGCTGAAATCAGCGGTGGCTACGCCGTGGGACGGGCGGCGCCTCGGTCGAGTGGGACTGTTCGTCGCCGCCGCGGCGGCATTCGGGTGGGCTGTTCGGGCAGGTTGGAAACGCTGGAGGGCGCGACTCGGTCACACGTCCGCACGGGGCGAGGCCCGCGTGCGCGCTGAAGCGGGACGATGGCTGGCTCGAGTCGGGCCAGAGTGCGGCTTGAGTCGGAACGCGGAGCGGATCGTGTCGGATCTGCAGCGGATCCGATTCGGATCCAGGGCGACGTGGCCGGATCCGACTCAAACGTTTCGCGAAGCGAAACGGCTTTGGCGCGGTCGGCGAACGTTTACGGCAACGCCGCGCTCATGAGCGGGCGTGGACGGTCTTTCTTTTCCTTCCACTTGCGAAGAATGGATTGTGCGACGGGAGCGGCGTAGCGGCCGCCGGCGTAAGCTTCGTCGGGCGTGTCGCCCTCGATCATCACGGCGATCGCAATCTCGGGTTTTTCGATGGGGGCGAAACAGATGAACCAAGCCAGCTCGATCGTGCCTTGCGGCGTGCGGACCTGAGCGGTGCCCGTCTTGCCGCCGATGCGGAGGCCGGCGATGCGTTGCGAGGGGAGTTGGAGGATCTTCGCGGTGCCCGTCAGGATGCAGTCCTCGAAACCCTTCATCATCGCGGCGTATTGCAGGGAGGTGAGGCCGAGCGGTTCCGTGCGCTGGCGCTGGTGACTCGGATCGTGAAGGAGTGTGGGTTTCGTGGTCAGTTCCCCACGGGCAAAGGACGCGGTGACGCACGCCATCTGGAGGGGCGTGAGGGCCAGAAAGCCCTGGCCGATGGACATGTTGGCCGTGTCGCCGGGGAACCAGGCTTCGCTGCGGTTGCGACGTTTCCATGCTGTATCCGGAACGATCATACGCCGGGTCTCGTGCGGCAACTCGATGCCGGTCGGATGGTGCAGGCCGAAGAGGCGGGACTCGGCGGCGAGGTCCTCCACGCCCGTGTCGATCCCGTATTTGTAGTAGAAGATGTTGCAGCTCTTCGCGAGCGACTCGGAAAAATTGACGGGCCCATGACCGTGCCCGCCGTGGCAGGGGAAGGCGCGGCCGCCCACGCGGAAATAACCGGTGCAGTCGATGTCGGAGTCGACGCGGATCGTGCCTTTGCGGAGGCCGGCGGTGGCGGTGAGAAGCTTGAAGGTCGAGCCGGGCGGATAGAGGCCTTGCACGGCCCGGTTAAGCCACGCGCCGCGCGACTCGATATCCTGGAACGTGGCGCGTGTGATGACGGGCGACGTGTCGCTCAAGTTGTAACCCGGCTTGCTGGCCAGCGCGAGCACCTCGCCCGTGGCAACGTCGAGCGCGACCGCGGCGCCGGTGAAATCGGCGAGGGCTTCCTCGGCCACGAGCTGAAGGTCGATGTCGAGCGAGCTGGTGAGATTCTTACCCTGCACCGGCAGGCGTTTCTCGATCGGGGGGTTGACCTTATACCCGGCGGGATCGACGCGGAAGATCGTGCCGCCCGGTTCGCCTTGAAGATGCGCATCGAACTGCGCCTCGAGGCCGGTTTTTCCGATCGTGCCCTTCATTTTGAAGGTCGTGAGATCTTCGCCCGGGAAGTCGGCCGCTTCGAAGTCGGGGTTCACGCTCACGTAGCCGAGCGTGTGGGCCGCGGCGCTGCCGTAGGGATAATAGCGCGTGCTGGACGTGTAGACCTGCAGCGGCGAGCGGACAGGGAGACGCTCGATGAGACGCGCGTAGTCTTCCGGCGAAAGATCGCCGAGCAGCGTGTAGGGAAGGAGAAGTT
>JAEYQF010000386.1 GCA_023410155.1 Verrucomicrobiota bacterium
CCAAGATAATCCTGGGCGGGAGCCCAGCGCCCCCGAGATCGCGATGAGACAAGGTCACGCGTAAAAGGTGTGGGTAGCGGGTAGTGAGTAGCGAGTAGATTTGAAGTCGCACTGCCCACGCTTGCGCTGCCTTTCCTACTCGCTACTCACTACCCGCTACTCGCTCCTCCTTTCCTCCGCTTCATGTCCTCCGTCACCGAGAAACAGACCCCGATGATGCAGCAGTATTTCGAGGTGAAGCGCGGACTGCCGCGCGACACGCTCCTGCTCTTCCGTCTGGGAGATTTCTTCGAACTGTTCTTCGACGACGCCGTGGTCGCTTCCCGTCTGCTCGGCCTCACGCTCACGAAGCGGCAGGATCATCCGATGGCGGGATTGCCCGCGCACGCGCTGGACAACTACGTCAACAAGCTGCTCGCCGCAGGGAAAAAGGTCGCGATCTGCGACCAAGCCGAGCCCGCCAAAGCCGGCAAACTCGTCCGCCGCCAGCTCACGCGCATTCTCTCGCCCGGCACCACCCTCGCCGCGAGCCAGCTCGATGCCTCGCGCAACCACTACCTCTGCGCGATCGCCGTCGACAAAGCCGGGCTGCACGCGGCGTGGCTCGATCTCTCGACGGCCGAGTTCCGCGTCGCGACCGACGCGTCTATCGCGAATCTCCTCCCGGTTCTCACCGCGCTCGATCCCGCCGAACTGCTCGTGATCGAGGGCGAACGCGAGCGCTGGCAGGCCGCGCCGCACGAGCAAACCGCCTTGCACGCGCTCGTCGGTTTTGCCGCCGGCCGATTGGTGACGGAGTTGTCCGGCTACCACTTCGAGACCGGCACCGGCGCGAAGACGGTGATGGACACGCTCGGCGTGTTGAACCTCGAAGGCTTCGGTCTGGCGCACACTCATCCGGCGCTCGGACCGGCCGGCGCGCTCGTTTACTACGCGACGGAAAACCTCTGCGCGAAACCCGAGAACCTGCGCGGCCTGCAGGAGTATCGCAGCGCGAAATCGCTCCTGCTCGATCCCGCCACGCTGCGAAATCTCGAAATCTTCTCTTCCGCTCGCGGCGCCCGCGAAGGTTCGCTGATTCAGGCGATCAACCGCACCGCCACGGCCGCCGGTGCGCGCCGACTCGAACAATGGCTCGCCGCGCCGACGCTCGACCTCCCGGAGATCCGCCGTCGTCAACAGATCGTCGGCGAACTGCGCGAACAGCCCAGCCGCTTGACCTCGCTGCGTGAATCACTCGCGCTCGTGCGCGACATCCCGCGCATTCTCGGTCGCCTGCAGAATCGCCTGCGCAATCCGCGCGAACTCGGCGGCGTGCGCGACACCCTCGCGCAATTGCCCGGCCTTCGCTCCGAGCTCTCCGCCTTCCCCGGCTCGCAGCTCTCATCCCTCAACGCTCAAGTTCAGGAGCTGCCGTCTCTCCGGCAACTCCTCGCCTCTGCCCTCGCGGACGAATTGCCCAACGACCTCGCAGACGGGAACTACATCCGCGCGGGCTACGACGCGAAACTCGACGAACTTCAGGCGCTCACGAGCGGCAACAAGACCTGGCTCTCCGACCTGGAGCGCGCCGAGCAGGAACGCACCGGCATCCGCAGCTTGAAGGTCAGGTTCACGAATAATTTTGGTTATTACATCGAGGTCACGAAGGCCAATCTCCACCTCGTGCCGTCGGACTACATCCGTCGCCAGACGACCGTTGGCGGCGAGCGCTACGTGACCGAGGCGCTGCGGCAAAAGGAGAAGGAGATCTTCCATGCCGAGGAAAACGCGCACGCGCGCGAGCTCGAGTTGTTCAACGAGCTCGTCGCCAAAGTGCTCGATGAATCGATCGCGCTTGCGCAAACCGCCGACGCGCTCGCCGAACTCGATGTGCTCGCCGGCTGGGCCGTGCTCGCCCGCGAATGGGATTACACCTGCCCCACCCTCGACGACGGCACCGTGCTCGAGATCGTCGAGGGCCGCCATCCCGTCGTGGAGCAAATGCTCCGCTCGCCCGATGCCTCACCCGCGCGCGGCGGTTCGGCGGGATTCGTGCCCAACGACACGTTGCTCTCGTGCGACGACGCGCAGATCGCGTTGATCACGGGTCCCAATATGGCGGGCAAATCGACCTACATCCGTCAGGTCGCATTGATCACCTTGCTCGCGCAGATCGGCTGCTGGGTGCCCGCGAAATCCTGCCGCGTCGGATTGGTCGATCGCATCTTCTCCCGCGTCGGCGCCAGCGACGATCTCGCGCGCGGCAACTCGACCTTCATGGTCGAGATGAACGAGACCGCGAACATCCTGAACAACGCCACGAACTGCTCGCTCATCATCCTCGACGAGATCGGCCGCGGCACCTCGACCTACGACGGACTCTCGATCGCGTGGGCCGTCGTCGAGCATCTGCATCGCGATGCCGCGAGCGGACCGCGCACGTTGTTCGCGACGCACTACCAGGAGCTCACGCAGCTCGAGAAACACCTCCTGCGCCTGCGCAACTACTCGGTCGCGGTGAAGGAGTGGAACGACGAGATCGTGTTTGTGCGCCGAGTGATTCCCGGCGCCGCCGATCGCAGCTACGGCATCCAGGTCGCCCGCCTCGCCGGCCTGCCGCTCACGGTGATCGACCGCGCGAAGACGATTCTCGCGAAGCTCGAAAGCGACGACACCAACGTCACCTTGCCCGCCGCCCCACAGGCGAAACCGAAGAAGAAACTCACCGTCGCCCCCGCCGACGACTCTCAGCTTAGCCTGCTGTGAGTCGTCGCCATGAGCCGCGAGGTTACGAGATCCGTAAGCATTCGAATCGGTGATCTCATCGCCGTCTACGAATAGCGGGCAAGCGCTCGCCTCGTGCTTCAGCCTGGGGAAACGCGGTTCACCTTCTCCTTGCGCAGTCCTACGTTTGTCGGTGTCACTCAACGATCGCGGGCGCCCCGCAGGGTTTCACAAAACGAATCCTCACCTTCCGGAAACTCTCCCTGTCGGTCGATGAGCCAGTCGACCTTCTCGGCTGGTAACCGCAGACGACAGCCGGGAGCCGTGCCAAAAGGCGCCACCTCCCATTTGTCGGCGCCCGCGAGCCGCTTCAGGCTCACCGACTGCTGGCGCTCTCCCCACCAGGTGAACAGCGTCACCTGCAGCGTAGCATCGACCTCCTCGATCCGAATCACATAGCGACCGTGCAGCCACACCATCGCGCCAGGGAGCACGAGCGACAACGCAACGAGTCCCGACGGCAATAGCCACCACGATCCGCCACCGAGCGGCGCCGGCCAGTCCGTGCGCGGCGGCAGCGTGACCAACCAGAGCGTGAGGGCAGCTTGCGTCGTGACGAGCACGGCCACCAGCCGCAGCAGACCGGCGCGCCGCGAAAGGTATAGAATTCTGGGGACCGCGTGTGGCATCGAAAGCAGGTGCGATTGCGAGCGAGATTCGACTTTCAACGGCGCGTAAGGCCGAGCTATTTCCGCTTGGAGTTTTCGCTCGCGATGTTCGTGAGGGCGACGGCCAAACCGAGTTCCATTGGACCACGGACCGTCTGCTTTAGCTCCTGGCTTTGCGCCATGATGGTGTCGTGAGTCAGGTCCGATGCGCCGTCGTTCGCCAGGGCGGTTCCGAGCCGCATGTAATCGGTGCCAGGCGCCAGCTCGGCTTTGATCTCCGTGAACGTCCATGGCCGGAATTTGCGCAGGTCGGTGATGTCCGCCGGGGTCCCACGCCGCACCCTTGAGACTTTCCTCCACCACGTAACATCATCTGACATTGAGCCGGTCCGTCGCCGCGCTCGACGGCGGCGCGCAGCCAAGTTCGCTGTGATCGGAGTTAAGCGCAAAGGCGCAAAGAACCGCAAAGGCCGCCGGGGTCTTGTTGTTCTTTGCGTTGCTTCGCCTTCTTAGCGCCTTCGCGCTTGATTCTGCTCATGGATCCTCCTCTGGCGGGACGGTCCTCGGGCGGCGCGTGCGCCGAAACACCTCGTGATAAGGCGCCGGTTCGGGTCGCGGCCGGCGCTCGCGCGACCGCGGGCGCGTCCAGTCTTCCTCCCACAGTTCAATTTTCGCATTGAGCTCCCGCAGGTGGGCGCGCAACGCCCGGTAGTCCCGACCCAGTTGCGTCTCGACGCGCCGCTCGAGCTTCTTGTGGTCAGCGTCGGGGTCCTGCGTGAAATGCCAGGCCGGTGAACTTTGGTAGACGTCGAACTTGTGTTCGAGATCGCGTTCCGCCGCGTGCAGTTCCTCCACCGCCTCGCGCAACCGGCTCAGCGGCGACTCCCGGCTCAGCACCTCATGCGCCGCTTCCCACTCGACTTCCAGTCGCGCCAGGCAGTCGACGTCGCCGGCGTCCCACGCCGCCTGAACTTGATGCCAGAGCTTCTGTCGCGCGGGCGTCCATTCGCCGCCGTGGTCGGGATGGAGACGCTGGACGAGCCGTCGGTAGATATCGCGCGCCGCACGCGCGGGTTTCGCCGCCGACTCGGGAAAAAAATCTTCGAGACGCGCCTGCCGCCGACGCGGGGTTTCCTCCTCCTCCTGCTCGGCAGGACGTGATGGGTTTCCAGCCGGGCTGCCGTGAGCGTCCTGCACCTCCTGCCAGACACGCTTGATCGATCGGCCCGTCCGCGTCGCGCGCGCCTGGGCCTCCTGCATGCGTCGCGCTTTGGTTAACACCTCGCGCTCGAGTTCGCGCAGCGCCGTCAGATGCAGCGGAAACGTGCGATGCTTCCACGCTTCAAACGCCGGCACGTCGATTTCCTCGTGCTCGTGCAGCTCACGCGTGGCTTCCTCGAGTCGTCGCCGCAGCGTCTGAAACTCGTGCCAGACTTCCTCCCGCAGCGGCCGGTCGTCGACGAGCACCAACGTGGTCGTCGGGATCGCGCGCGCGCGGGGCTTGGAGCGAAGACGGCGCGGCTTGGGAGTGGACTTGGATTCAGGCACGAAAGGACAAAAAGAACCGAGACTCTCCCCGAAGGCCAACCCGGACGCAAAAACGGAGTTAAGCGCAACCTCGGAGTTAAGCGCAAAGATGCGAAGAACCGCAAAGTTCGCGAAGATACTCCGAGCTCTTTGCGCGCCTTCTCCTTCTTAGCGTCTTCGCGCTTAATTCCGGATGAACCTCCAGCAGGTTTTAACCTGCGTCCGCGGAGTAGAGCTGACAGACTTAAGCGCAACGACGCAAAGGACCGCGAAGTTCGCGAAGATTCTCCGACCTCTTTGCGCTCCTTTGCCTTCTTCGCGCCTTCGCGCTTAATGCCCGTAATCACGCGCATGAAAAAGCTCGGTTTCCTGTCCTTCGGCCACTGGACGCCTTCGTCCCGCTCTGAGACGCGCTCCGCGTCGGACGTGCTGTTGCAGTCCATCGATCTCGCGGTCGAGGCCGAGCGGCTCGGTTTGGACGGCGCTTATTTCCGCGTGCATCATTTCGCGCGTCAGCTCGCCTCGCCGTTCCCGTTGCTCGCGGCGGTCGGTGCGCGCACGCGCAAGATCGAGATCGGCACCGCGGTCATCGACATGCGGTATGAGAACCCGCACTACATGGCCGAGGACGCCGGCGCCGCGGATCTCATCGCCGGCTCGCGCCTGCAACTCGGCATCAGCCGCGGTTCGCCCGAGCAGGTCATCAATGGCTGGCGACACTTCGGTTATCGCCCGGCCGAGGGAGAGGACGATGCCGCGATGGGCCGGCGTCACGCGCAGGTGTTTCTCGAGCTTCTGAACGGAAAGGGATTCGCCCAGCCGCATCCGCGTCCGATGTTTCCCAATCCGCCCGGACTCCTGCGCCTCGAACCCTTCTCTCCCACCCTGCGCGAACGGATCTGGTGGGGATCCGCGACCAACGCCACCGCCATCTGGGCCGCGAAGCTCGGCATGAATCTCCAGAGCTCGACGCTGAAGTTCGACGAAACCGGCGAGCCGCTGCACGTGCAGCAAGCCGCGCAGATCCGCGCCTTTCGCCAGGCGTGGAAAGAGGCCGGCCACACGCGCACGCCGCGCGTTTCGGTGAGCCGAAGTATTTTCCCGCTGATCAACGACCGCGACCGCGCCTACTTCGGCGGTGGCGGCGAAGCGTCCGACCAGTTTGGCATCATCGACTCGATGCGCGCGGTCTTCGGCCGCAGCTACGCCGCCGAACCCGACATCCTGATCGACCAGCTCCGCCAGGACGAAGCCATCGCCGAAGCCGACACCCTCCTCCTCACGATCCCCAACCAACTCGGCGTGGCGTATAACGTCCACGTTCTCGAATCGCTCCTCACTCACGTCGCGCCCGGCCTGGGGTGGCGATAGGGCCTGTGCAGTGGAGAGCTGGGGTTGAGAGTTGAGAGGCCGTTCCCCACCGGTCGTCAGAGCTGCGGACTGAGCCGGTCGAGGGCGGCTTTGATCGCCTGCAAGTAATTCGGATGCCAGAGCTCGTGATCGGCCTCGGGGACGACCGTGTAGGTGCACTGGCGGTAAAAATCGCGCACGGCCGTGGCGCGGCGATGCATCTGGCCGTCCTCCTTCGCGCCCACGAGGACGTCGGCCGGCGTGTCGGCGTTGCCCGCCTTGTAGGAAATCATCCACCGCTCCGGCTCGTCGTCGTCCTCCAGAAAAAACGGCGAGATCGAACCAAGGATCAGATGCCAGGCCCGGAGTGCACCCAGATGCGAATAGAGAGCGCCGAGAGAAAACCCCATCACGACCTTGCCGGCGGTCTGCGCGCCGACCTGCCCAAACACCGCATGCGACCCAAAGTTTGGCTGCGGCCCACTCCAATCCAGTTGAACAAACTCGGTGTCCCAGCCTGAGGCGTGGACAAACTCCGTGAACGGTCGAAAACGCCGCTCAGCTCCCGGCATCGGTGGCACGACAGTCAGCAATGGCATGTGAAACCCGATGGTCATCGGTCAGTAAACGTCAATGACGCCCACCCATCTTTCGCGGAAACGCACCGCGTGACGCCAAAACTTCAACAGTCGAACACATGTCCCCAGCTCTTCCGCTCGTCATCGGAGTGATTCAGCGTCTTTACCTCGAGGTAGTGGAACTCTCCGGCTACCGGGCCAAACCAGTCGCAGGTCTTTCCATCTGCAGTCGAAACCAGCCGCAGGGTGTCACAGCCATATCTCTCCACAAGCACGCGGGCACCCAGTGCTTCGCTGTTTGGCCCGCGCTCGACGTTGGCGCGCGCCCATTAGAGCCAAAAGCTATTTAGCTTTGGCGGGGACTTGCAGGACTGCCTTGAATGCGGGCTTGGGCTGGAGGGCACGGTCCCAGAGCAGGGTGTAATTGGTGCGGCCAGGGATCGGGTAGTTGTTCTTCCAGGACATGCTGTCGTGGATGCCCCACACGGTGACGCGGTCGATTTTGTCGCGCTTGCGGTAGAAGATCTCGAACAGTTCGGCGTAGCGGTTGGCCAGGGCCGTTTGCTGCTCGGCGGGCAAGCCGTCCTGATACGGGTCGAGGAAGGTCTTGAACTCTTCGAGCTGGAACTGCGGGTGCATCATGCCCTGGCCGATGATCTGGCCTTCCTTGGTGAGCGGGAGGACGTCGACGTCGAGCTCGGTGATCATGACCTTCACGCCCAGCGCGGCGTAGGCGTCGATGGCGGCTTCGATGTATTCGTTTTTTGGATAATTGAGGCCCCAATGTCCCTGGATACCCACGCCGTCGATCCGGATGCCGGCCTCCTGCAGCATCTTCACCATGCGGACGATGCCGTCGCGCTTGGCCGGCCGCCAGGCGTTGAAGTCGTTGTAGTAGAGCTCGGCGTCGGGCGCATAATGGGAGGCGTATTTGAACGCCAACCTCACGAGCTCGTCGCCGTCGCCGATGCTCTTGACCCACGTGGTCGGGCGGTAGGAACCATCGTCGGCGATCACTTCATTGACCACGTCCCAGGCGTGGATGCGGCCTTTGTAGCGGCCCGCCACTTTTTCGATATGGCGGCGCAGGACTTCCTTCTGGGCCTCGGGCGTGTTGGGCTGACCGTTGTCGTCATGGAAAAACCATGACGGCGTCTGATTGTGCCAGACCAACGTGTGGCCGATGATGAACATCTTGTGCTTCTCGCCGAACTCGACGAAGGCATCGGCGGCCGCGAAATCGAAGACGCCCGGCTGGGGATTCACCTCCTCGGCTTTGAGCACGTTCTCCGCGGTGATGGCATTGAACTGGCGGATCGCGATCTGCTGCAGCTCGGTCGGCTCGCCGGCGACGATGGCTTCGTTGACCGCGGTGCCCAAGCGGAAGGCGTCTTTGTAGGTCGCTTGAAGCGTCTGCGAGCTCTGGGCAGCAGCGGCCAGCGGCATGAGCGCCAAGCAAGCGAGCACACCGGCCACGCGCGGCGCCAGCAATGAGGTCGGGGTAAACGAATCGTCGGTCATGAGCGGTCAAATTGAGGGATAGCGGGCGGCGGGTCAAAGGCGCACCGGCGGGCGTCGAGAACGGTTTGGGGAAAGGATAAGCAAGAATACGGGGTCTTGGTTTGACTCTTTACTGCGATCTAAGTGCGCGGCGCGCAACACGACCTTGAGTTTTCCTGTCGGCCGGACGTTGTCGTGAACCGCCTATATCGTGCCTCCTTTCGTCAACATCTCCGCCTACAAATTCACTCCGCTCGACGAGCTTCCTGTCTGGCGCGAGCGGTTGCTGGAGGTGTGTCGCGCGGGCGATCTGCGCGGCACCATCCTGTTAAGCACAGAGGGCATCAGTCTTTTCGCCGCGGGCACGCGGAACGGGATCGATACGCTGCTCGCCACGGCGCGCAGCATACCGGGCCTCGCCGATCTCACGCCCAAGGAAAGCTTCAGCGCGGAACAGCCGTTCAACCGGATGCTGGTGAAGATCAAAAAAGAGATCATCGCTTTCGGCATCCCCGGCATCGATCCCGCCCGCCGCACGAGTTCGAAACTCCCGGCCCGCACGCTGAAGCAGTGGCTCGACGAAGGCCGGCCGATCACGCTCCTCGATACGCGCAACGACTACGAGATTCGGCTGGGCACGTTTCGCGGCGCCGTGCCAGCGCGCATTGAGAATTTCCGCGAGTTTCCCGACGCCGTAAAGAAGCTGCCGGACGACATGAAGGAGCGTCCAGTCGTGATGTTTTGCACGGGCGGCATCCGCTGCGAAAAGGCCGGTCCTTTTCTCGAGCAGGCCGGTTTCAAAAACGTGCATCAACTCGACGGCGGTATCTTGAAATACTTCGAGGAGTGCGGGGGCGCACACTACGACGGCGAATGCTTCGTCTTCGACCAGCGCGTCGGCGTCGATCCTGCCCTGCGCGAAACGAATTCCGTGCTGTGCTTCAACTGTCAGATGCCGCTCCTCGAAGCCGAACAGCGCGACCCTCGCTACGTGCCCGAGGTCAGTTGTCCCCATTGCGCGGATACACCGGCCGCCGGCCACGTGCCACGAGACGCGACGTAAGGTCGTCGCCCCCGATGCTCACATCGGCGCTGCGCGGGAACCTTGTTCAAGCCCGTAGAGCGCAACGCCCCTCAGCGATCCGGCCCCGCAAAACTCGCGCGAATGCGCTCCAGAATCGTCGGCGCATGCGTCAACGGCGCGTCGCGATACACTTCAGCGTAGGCCCGCTGCGCGGCTTGCAATTCTTCGAGCCGGGCCGGAGCCACCTCTCGAGCACTGGCCATTCGTTCGGGCGTGAACTGACGCCGGTGCGGATCGAGCCAGCCGTTGCGCATGAAGGCTCCGGCCTTCTTCGTGCACCGACACGGATTCGCCGCGTTCACCAGCCCGCATTTGTCGTGCATGAATTGATACAGGTCCTGTCGCGCGCGCGTGAGCAGTTGCCGGAAATTCGCTGCCGACACCTCCATGATCTCTGCGCCTTCATCGCTCGTGACGCCAAACACCTCGCCCAGCACAAATGCCAGGCGCTGCCTGCGATCAAGGCACATCAGCATCGCCGTGATGCACCCGAGCTTTGCTTCTTCGACCAGCAGCCCGTGCCCGATAGGCAAAAGCGATTCGTCCGGTAGGTCCGAATCCTCACACTCGTCGAGCGAACGCGCCATATCGACGAACGTCATTTGCCGCTCCTCCATCTCCGACTTCCGGACGTTCAGCAGGTGGTTCACCGCGATCCGATAAAGCCAGGTCGAAAATTTGCTCCGACCTTCGAAGGAACCGAGATGAGTCATGGCCTTCAGCAGGATCTCCTGTGTCGCGTCTTGCGCGACCTCACGCCGCCACACTATTCGCAGCGCCAGATTGAAGATCCACGGCTCGTGCCGCCGAAGCAGGCAGTCGAGCGCTTCGAGGTCGCCCGCCCGCGCGGCCTCGATCCAGCCATTCTCCTCCGGGACGGACGACAACGGCGGACGCAACGCAGCGGACGGAGAAGCCGGCATGACCCTACTTCAACAAGGTGCGGAGCTATTGGCGAGCTCCGGGCCCAGCCCCGGGAAACCACTCGGTGTGCTGTTCGCCGCGGCGCCCTAGATAAGTGACGCGCTTCCCCTGCAGAAACGCGAAGTATCCCTGCACGCCCGCGGCCATGACGCGTCGCGTGAAATCGCGATAGCGTTGCCCATGCCGCTGACTATCGACGATCGCCGCCTTGACCGCGGCGGCATCGAACTCCTGCGCCACGGTGGGCAGACATTCGTAGGGAATCGCGATCACGACCACCGCCGAACCATTGACCGAATAGAACGCCTTCTGCCGCGCCAGGTAATCCACGTGGTAAAACTCGACGCCTGCGCGGAGCAGATTGCTGACGACCTCGGGAAAGGAGATCGCACCCGCCAGCGTCTTCGCCGCCGTGTCCTCGATGAGTTCAGTATCCATACGCCGGATTGGACAATTCCACGCGTGCGGCTGTGACAAAACCGCGGCCATTTCCGAAAACATGCTGTCTCGGGGCGCGAAGCGTTGCTGAGTTTCACGAATTGCGCGCGCGATCTCGCGTCGGGCAGCAGTTCGGCGCTGGGCGGCTGGTTCGTGGTCAAGCAGCCGAATGGACATCCGCTTCATCTCAACTGGCTCGGCTGATCGAGGTCGCGGCGGGGCTGCTGAGCACCGCAGTCGCACGCAGGGTGCGGGTGAACAACACCGGGGCGATCTCGCCCTTGGCGAAGCTCAAGGTGAGCCTCAGCCGGCGAGTTAAACGCAAAGACGCAAAGAGCCGCGAAGGTTCCAAGACCTCTTGACCTGCCGCGCACCTTCGCCGCTGCGGTTCTCGCGCACAACCGGGACTAGGCCCGAAACATCTTCTTCGCGAGTCTTCGCCCGCTTCGCGTCTTCGCGCTTAGCTTTCCTCACGCGCGTTGCAGCGCCCAGAGTTGTTTCGCCTGCGCGATGGTTTTCTTCAGCACGTCGGGCGTGATCGATTGCTTCGGATCGTCTCCGATGCCTTTAGCGGGTTCGACGTGTGACTCGATGCACAAGCCGTCGGCGCCGTAGGCCACGGCTGCCAACGCGGCGGCGGGCACGTAGCTGGCCTTGCCGACCGAATGCGACGGATCGACGACGACCGGCGCCCAGGTCTTTTCCTTGAGCAGCGGCGTGATGCTTTCGTCGGGATGGTTGCGATAGCCATCGAGTGTCGGCGTCGTGCCGCGCGGGCAAAGGATCACGTTGGGATTGCCAAAGGCGGCGATGTATTCGGCAGCGGAGATGAACTCGTTGAGCGGTCCCATGTGAATGCTGCGCTTGAGCAGCACGCACGTGTCCTTTTGCGCGATGGCGCGGCCGATGGAGCGCAGCAGCGAGTAGTTCAGCGCGTTGCGCGCGCCGACCTGGAGCGAGTGCACGCCCGCATCGAGCGCGAGCTGGATGTGCGTCTCTTCCATCACCTCGGTGTCGACAGGCAGGCCGGTTTGGCGCGAGGCCTCCATCAGGATGTCGAGCGACTTCACGTCGCCTTGAAAGGTGTAGGGATTGGTGCGCGGCTTCCACACGCCGCCGCGGAGCACGTGCGCGCCGGCTTCCTTCACGGCGTGCGCGGTTTCGTAGAAGTAGTTGGGATTCTTCGGATCGATCGTGCACGCGCCAGCGATCACGAGCAGTTCTTTGCCGAGCGTCACGCCGCCGAGCTCGATGCGGTGCGTGGAGAGATCGGAGCGCCGGTCCATCAGCTTGAACGGCGATTGGATGCGATCGATGCGATCGACGTAGTCCAGGCCCTCCAATCGGTTGATCATCAGCTCGTCGCGTTCGTCACCGACGATCGCGTAGATGGTGCGCATCGCGCCGATGATCGGCTGAATCTTGCAGCCGAACTCGGCCACGATGTCGGTGACGGTGGCGAGTTGCTCGGGGGTGAGGCGGTTGGACTTGGGCAGGATCATGGTCGAAAAAGAAAAGCCGCCCTCGGGAGGCGGCTTCGGCAAAGTTGAGCGTGTGGGTGGAACTCAGGTTTCGCCGCAGCCGATCAATCTGTTTCGGTAAAAGAAGCCCGGAAACAGGTCGTGCGTGAAGAGTTGCCAGTGGCGGAACACGCCCTGACGAGTGTGGGGCAATCGCCCGGATGTCAACGCCGCCGCCCGCCGGTGTCACCATCCGACCGGCGCGGTGTCCATCCGCGAACGTGATGAAGCCGCCGCACGCACAAATCATGATTGTGGCCGAGGACGGAGCGGAATACCGGGCCATGGATGAGGCGCTCGCCCCGACGGGTATGCCGCGGGTCAGAGTGTCCTCGCCGGCCGCGGCGCTCTCGCTGGCGGCGAACGGCGTGCTGGCCGTGGTGGTCATGAAAACCGGCCGCGACCCCGCAGCGCGCCTGGAACTCGCCTGGCAACTGCGCCAGACGCCCGACCTCGAGTCTCTTCCCCTCGTCATCGTTGGTCCCGCGTCCGACGCCGAACAAGTCGTGCGCATGTCGAACCTGCTGCGCCCGGTGGACTTCGTGACCGTGCCCCTGGACCCCCGGCTTTTCCTGCTCAAGGTCGACGCTGCCCTGCTGCTTTACCGCGTGCATCTCGGCCCAACCGGCGAGCGCGAGTTGAACCGCCAACGGGAGCGATTCCGCCTCCTGATGGAAACGGCCTCGGACTATGCGATTTTCTTTCTCGATCCCCGCGGCCGCGTGACGGAGTGGACCACGAGCGCGCAGCACGTGCTCGGATTTCCACCGGAGGAGATGTTGGGACAAACGGCTGACATCATTTTCACCCCAGAAGACCGCGGAGCCAACGTCCCCCAAACCGAGATCGAGCAGGCGCGGCTCCATGGTCAGGCGACCGACGAGCGATGGCACCTGCGCAGCGATGGCCGACGCTTCTATGCTTCGGGGCGGCTGGTGGCGCTCCTCAACGAAGCCGACGAGGTGGTGGGCTTCGCCAAGATTCTCCGCGACACGACCGAAGCGAAAGAGACCGAACTGCGCCTCCGCGACTCGCTCGAGCGATTCGAGATGCTGGCCGACAACATGTCGCAACTCGCCTGGACCAGCGATCCAGCAGGAGTGCGCACGTGGCTCAACCAGCGCTGGCTCGACTACACGGGCATGACGATGGAGACGGCGCTCGGAGAAGGTTTTCGCCGCGCCTACCATCCCGATCAGGTCGCCCGTTTCGACCGGCATGTGGAGGAGTCCGCCCTCACCGGCGAAGGATGGGAAGATAGCTTACTGATCCGCGGCAGCGG
>JAEYQF010000393.1 GCA_023410155.1 Verrucomicrobiota bacterium
CTGTGTGGTGGTGGTCCACGGCGGAGGCTGGGACAACGGCGACCGCCTGCAGCTCCCTGAGCTCAACCACCGGCTCGCCTCACGCGGCTATGCAGTGGCGGCGATTTCCTACCGGCTCGCCCCTGCGGCGCGTTGGCCGGCGCAGCGCGACGATTTGCTTGCTGCACTCGCGTTCCTGAAGAGCCGCGCGGCCGAGCTCGGCCTTGATCCCCAGCGCTTTGTTCTCCTCGGCCGATCCGCCGGGGGCCAGATCGCTGAAGCCACCGCCTACACGGTCAATGATGCTGCGATCCGCGGCGTGATCGCGCTCTACGCTCCGGCCGATCTCGAGTTCGCGTATCGTTTCGGAGAAGAGGACGACATCCTCGAATCGCCGCGGCTCATTCGCCAACTGCTCGGCGGCGCGCCGGCCGAGCAACCCGAGGCCATGCGCAGCGCGAGTGCGTATTTTCAAGTGAGTGCGGCCACGCCGCCGACGCTGCTCGTGCACGGACAACTCGACACGCTCGTGTGGCATAAGCAGAGCGAACGCCTCGCGGAGAAACTGGAAGCAGCCGGGGTGAAGCACGCGTTCATCTCGCTGCCCTGGGCCTCGCATGCGTTTGACTACAGCCTGCGTTCGCCGGCGGGCCAGATCACGACCTACGCCATCGAGTGGTTCCTCGCGTCCGTCACGCAACCCTGACGGCGCGGGTCGGGACAAGGTGCGTCCCGGGTCGCGCCAAGGTGCGCACCGAGTCGGGACTCAGTGCGGACACGGTCGATCCACAAGCCGGCTTGAGGCTCACCACGTGGCGCGGAGGCCGGCGACGAAGAGGCGAGGGGTGCCGGTGTTCACCAGCCCGAACGCATTGCGGCCGGTTTCGATGCGTTCGTTGCCGACGTTTTCGGCGGTGGCGAAGAGCGTGAGATTCGATGTCACCGAAAACTGAATACTGAGATCGAGCACGGCGGCGGCGGCGAGGACCAGGCGGTTTTCGTCGTCTTCGAACTGCTGCCCCAGCCAGCGCACGCGCGAGACAAGGGTCAGGCGCTCGACCGGGTGCCAGCTGGCCTCGAACGACAGGCTGTGGCGGGGAACTTGCGCGAGCCGGAGGCCCTCGAGCTGGGGCGCGGCGCTGGCGCGGCGGACTTCGTTGTCGTTGAGCAGATAGCTGGCGCGCAGCGAGAGGTTTTCAAGCGGGGCCCAGGTGCCGGCGAGTTCGAGCCCTTGGATCACCGCGCGCTCGAGGTTGAGTCGCTGCCGGCCGGTGACGCCGTCGGCGAGGAAGCCGAAGACGGGGTGAACGCCGGGGCCGCGGGCGAGGGTGACGTTGCCGACTGCATCGCGCAGCTCGCTGCGAAAGGCGGTGGCGCTCCAGGTGAAAGCGCCCGCGGTGTAGTCGGCGCCGAGTTCGAGGTTCAGCGCGTGTTCGGTGGCGAGGGCGGGGTTGGCCTCGGTCACGGTGTTGCCGACGCGAAACGGGCGGTAGAGTTCGTTGAGCGTGGGACGGCGAAAGGCGTATTGGCCCGCGGCGCGGACGCGCCAAGCCGGGGCAGGTTGCCAGACGAGTCCGGCACTCGGGCTGAACTCGACGTCGTCGCGCGCGGCGTAGCGATCCTCGCGCAGGGTTGCGCCGGTGGCGCGCTCAAACTCGTGGCGGCGGCCGTCGTCGTCGCGCCAGAAATCGACGCGTGCACCGAGATTGGCCCGCAGGTGGGAGGAGAGGGCGCGTTCGTGCAGGACGAAGAGGCCGGCGAATTGTTGGCGACCTCCGGCGCGGCGTTCGCGAGTGAAATCACCGGCAGAGTAAAAGTAGTGTTCGCGCGTTTCCCCCCGGACCTGGCGGAGATCGACACCGGCGTTGGTGCGGGTGTTTGTATCCGTCTGCCAAATACCGGTCCAGGCCAGGCCGGCGGCGGTCGCGGGCACGTCGTATTGGTCGCTGGCGGGGGTCTCGGCATCGCGGGCGGGGGTGACGCTGGCGAAGGTGCTGGCGAACGTCTGGTCTTGTCCGTAGGCGAGCGCGGACCAGCGGAAGACGGGACTTTCCTGGCGGCGCAACTCGGCGGAAAGCGCGTGAATCTCGCTGGCGTTGCGGGTATAGGGCGTGCCGTTGTTGCGGTGTTCCTCGAAGGTGCGGGCCGCCACGATCAGTTCCGAATTGTCGCCGACTGGCTGTCTCCAGCGCAGCGAAAGCCAGTGGTGTTCGCTGGAGGCGCGAAGGTCGATCGGGCCGCGGTCCTCCGGAGCAACGAGGGAGAATCCGTCGGTGGCGAAAGTGCGCCCGGAGACCTGAAGCGTGCCGCGGCCGACAGGCTGGTTGACGGCGAGTTCGGCGCTGCGGGTGGAAAACTCGCCGAAAGAGGCGGCGAAACGTCCGGCAGGAGCACCGGCGGATTCGGTCAGGAGTTGCACGACCCCGCCGAGCGCGGCGTTGCCCCAGGCTGTGGCGCCGCCGCCGCGGACCAGCTCGGCCGAGGCGAGGGTTTCGCGGGGCACCTGGCTCCAGGAAACCCAGCCGCCGAACGGGTCGGTGAGCGGGATGCCGTCCAGCAGCACGAGCGAGCGGCTGGCGCCGCTCGGGCCGAGTCCGCGCAAGGATACGCCTTGGGCGGTAGGATTGGCGCTGAAGCTGTCGCTGCGGCGAAAAAGGCTGAAGCCGGGCACATTGCGCAGGGCCTGATCCACCGTGAGGGTGGGCGCGGAGCGGAGTGCCTCTCCCGTCAGGGTGACGAGCGAGAACGGCACGTTGCGGGCGGGTTGTGCCGCTCGCGACGCGGTCACGGCCACGGGGTCGAGGGTGACAAGCTGCGCCGACAGATGGGTTGCGGCGACGAGGGTGAGGGCGATCGAGAAGGCGTGGCGCACGGGAGAAAGGGGCAGCGCGAAGGAATGGGAACGGTGCAATGGGTTACAAACGCGCGACAAGGCAAGGGCGCCGCGGCCAATGACCGCGGGCCGGGGGCCGCGCATGCCCTGCGCAGACGTGCGTGGCGGGGGAAGGTTGCGCACCGGATGGCCCGGTGCGGGATCGCTCCGGGGCGGAAGATTAGGCTGGCGTCGGCGGGCGGGTTGCGGGAAGCGTTGCGACTCATTTATGTCGAATTGGGAGTATAAAGCCATCAGCAGCGGCAAGGGCGGGTTCGCATCGCCGGCGCTGCTGGAAAAATTTCTCAACGACCTCGGTCGCGAGGAGTGGGAAATCATCGAGTTTCGCACGTTGCCCGACAATCCTCTCGCCTTCACCGGCCTCGCGCGTCGCTCGACGCAGCGGGATTGGACGCTCGAGGACGCCGCGGCGGCGGCGGCCAAAGCCGAGGCGGAAAAGCTTCGCGCGGAGTTCGAGGCGAAGTTCAAGGCCGCGAGCAGCAATGCCCCGGGCCCGACGGCCGAGACTGCGGCGGCGACGAGCTTCCTCGAGGAGAAGGCCGCGCCGGAGGATGGTTTCCGCAAGCCCATCGACACCTCCCGCGACTCCGATCCCGATGCGCCTGAGACGGACGACGAGGGTGAAAAGGACGACTGGGACAAGCTCGCGGAAGAGGACGAGCTGCCAACGTTCTTCGAGGCGTTGAAGCCTCATATGCGCCGCAATCAACGCGGTCCCGGCATGTCAGTGGGCGTGGACTATCTCGCAAAGAAGTGGGGCCTCGACGAGAGCGACATCAAGGGCGCGCTCGTTGAATGCGGCCTGCAAATTCCGGCCGACGAGAATGCGAAGCCCGTTCATGTGGAATACGACGGCGACCTTTTCTGGGTGAATATCAATCGTCGCGGCGAGATGTGGATCAACACACGCGAGAAACCGCGCCCTGTCTTCCGCATCGTGCAGGCGAACAAGGTCGCCCCCGAAGCCGTCGAGGAAACCAAAGCCGAAGGCGCGGAGCAGAAAACCGAGGCAGTGCGGCAGCAGAAGAAGCCGCAAACCGCACGCCAGCCCGAGTCGCCGGCGCCCGGTGGAGAGAAAGCGGAAGGCGCCGCCCAGCCGTCGCCCGATGCCCCCGCGGAGCCGTTGCCCAATGGCCCCGATATCTTGAGCAAGATCCGGCCGCACATGCGCCGCAATCGCCGCGGTCCCGGCGGGTCCGGCAGCCTTTCGTTCCTCAGCCGCGCCCTCAAGTGCAGTGACGCGGACCTGCTGGCACGCTTCGCCGAACTCGGGTTGGTCATCGCTGAGAACGACAAGCCGGTGAACGTCGAAATCGAAAATCAGGTTTGGTGGCTCAACAAGGATTCCCGCGGCGGCGTGTGGATCAACGGTCGTGACAAACGCGAAGGCGAGACCCTCGCGCCCGCCACGTCGACGCCCGGACCGTCCGCGGCTCCGACCGAGTCCGCACCCGCGCCCGAGTCGACGCAGACAGAGATGCCGGTCGTGGCAGACCCGGCCGCGACCGCCGCCCAAGGGGCGCCCACGCCAACGCCCCCGACGCCGGTCGCTCCCAACTCCCCCCAC
>JAEYQF010000394.1 GCA_023410155.1 Verrucomicrobiota bacterium
ACATCGAGTGCGCCGACCTGCTCCTCCGCGAGGCTGAGCGCGATCCTTCGCCGCGCGGCCAGAAAATGCGCGAGACCGGACTCGCGATCATCGCCTCGATGATCGAGGCGCTGCCGAGTGTGCCGCTGCAGGCGACCGGCTACGATCTCAAGACCGGCGAACCGTGGGATCACCACTGGCTCGCGCCGTGGTTGCGCAACGCAACGGAGGACATGCGCGTCTTGATCCACGCGTATCGCCGCGAACGTTCGCTCGGTCGCGAGCACCCGCAGTGGTTCAGCTGGGTGAAGACCTACGTCGATTGGCTGCTCGAACAGCAGCGCCCTGACGGTTCATTTCCGCGCCGCTGGAAACCAGGCACCAGCGAAGCTGCCGAGCCGACCGGCACGACGAGCTACAGTCCGGTGCCGCTGCTCGTGATGATGAGCGAAGAGACCGGCGATCCGAATTATCGCGAGGCCGCGATCCGCGCCGCGGACTACGTCTGGGAAAACTGGGGCCAACGCGGACTCTACATCGGTGGCGCGAGCGACAATCCCAACATCACCGACAAGGAAGCCGGCATGCTCAGCCTGGAAGCGTTTCTGAGCCTGCACGAGGCGACCGGCGAAGCTCGCTGGCTCGAGCGCGCGCGCCGCGCGGCGGATTTCACCGAGACGTGGATGTGGATCTGGAACCTGCCGATGCCGCTCGATGCCGACGACTCACAGCTCAACTACAAACGCGGCGTTTCCACCATCGGTGTGCAAGGCATCTCCGCGTTGCACGCGGGCAGCGTCGACGAATATCTCGACTGGGCGGTGCCGAGCTATGCGAAGCTTTACCGACTGACCGGCGATGCGCATTACCTCGACGTCGCGCGCATTCTCCTCCACGGCACCAAATCGATGGTCGCGCTCCCCGGTCGTCAGTATGATTTGAAGGGCATCGGCTGGCAGCAAGAAGGCTGGCGCTTCCGCCCCGGTGGAAACGGTCGCGGCAGCAGCGGCCACCGATTCTGGCTCCCCTGGATCTCCTCGAATCACCTCGCCGGCATCATGGGCCTCGAGGAATCCGATTCAGAGTTGTTTCAACAACTCTCGAAGTAACCGGATCGCGACCGTGTGCGCATCGAGTCGAGCCATCATCCGCACCACGTCGGGACCAGATGCGGACCGAGTCGAGCCCAGGTCCGTCCCGAGTCGAGCCAAAGTCCGAACCGGTTCGCGCCACGATCCGCCTACGAGCGAGACGCGGTGCGGATTGTTCGCCAGTTGACCGATGTTCGCCGGTGAGATTGACGCACCTCTTCCCCACGAAAAACGTCTCCTACTAAAGGTGATCACCGGCTGTCCGGAGAAACCTCGGTTCCACGGTGATAAATAACCAACATCAACCCAATGACCCCGATCCGCCCCCTACGATTCACCCTCGGTCTCCTCCTGGGCGCATCCGCCAGCACGCTTTGCGTGTCGGCGGCCCACAGCCCGCTTGCGGCCGAGAACGCATCGGTGCAGGCGCTGTTGCAGCGCCAGGAACTCGCCCCCTACCGCGGGTGGCTCAAGTTTCTCCAGTTCCGTGCGGAGCAGGAGACGGCGCGGCACGGCGCCGATTCCGAGGCCGCCAGGAAAACCACGGAGCGGTTGCGCGACTGGGTGCAGCGGATCGAGCAGGACCCCGCCCTCCTAGGGAAACTGCGAGGCGTGCAGGAATGGGCCTACGAATCTCCGGTCGATGGTTCGGGTCAGCCGTTCAAGCTCATGATCCCGACGGACTATGATCCCGCGAAACCAGCGGGCATCTCCCTCTACATGCACGGTCTCGCCGGTGATCACCTGAAGCACTCGACCGGCATGCGCGATCGCGAAGGCAATTTTGAAATCGCCGTGCTCGGTCGCTCGCGCGGCGGCGGTTATCTCGGTCTTTCGGGCGCGGATGTGCTGCACGTGCTGAACTACGTGCAGACTCATTGGGAGATCGACGATCGTCGCATCCAGCTCAGCGGCGGCAGCATGGGCGGCGGCGGCATCTTCAAACTCGGGTCGCGTTATCCGCACCTGTTTTCGTCGGCACTCATGACGTGCGGTTTCACCACGCAGGAGCCGATCAACAATCTGCTCACGCTCCCGATCTACGCGACGCACAGCAACGACGATCCGGTCGTGCCTGTGATCACTGCGCGTGGACCGTTCCAGACGCTGCGGGCACGCGGTGGCCGCAATATCTTCGACGAGACCACCGGGCTCGGTCACGCCGCGTGGGACTATGTTGAGGGCAACCAGCGCGCGGCGGCGTGGGGCCAAAAAGAAGTGCGCCCGAAGTCGCAGGATGTGCTGCGCATCGACTACACGGCGCTCGACAGCGTCGCCAACCGCGGCTGGTGGGCGGAAGTCGCCGAATGGGGCCCGGAGCCGAAACCGGCGCGCTTCATTCTCACTGCGGCACGCACCAACTCGCTCACGGCCGAACTCCGCAACGTCGGACGCCTCACACTGCACCTCAACGAATCTCCGTTCGACGCCAGCCAGCCGCTGCGCGTCACGATCAACGGAAAACCCGAGATCGAGATTCCGGCGCCGCTGCCGGCGCGCGTGGATATTGGTGAAGCGGAACTCGTGACCGCCGCGAAGCCGACGCGTCGTCTGCACACGCCCGGCGGTGCCTACCAACTCTACAACGGCGAGCCGCTGCTGATCGTTTACGGCACGCAGGGCGGCGTGAATCTCAAGGCCGCCGCGGAAGCCGCGGCCCGGAGTTGGAACCCCGCGTGGCTGGGCGATCAGGATATGTTTGGCCGCGATCCCGAGGACGGCGTGCCCTTCTCGCACAATCTCTACGGCTCGCTGCGCACTAAGGCCGACCACGAAGTCACCGCCGAGGATCTCGCGCGAAACCATCTCGTGCTGATCGGACACGCCGGCGAAAACAGCGTGGTGAAGCGCCTCGCCGCCGGTTGGCCGGTGCGAATCACCGACACCGAAATCGCGTGCAGCGACGGCGTGACGTTCTCCCGCAAAGGTCGCGCGTGGGGCCTGGTTCACCTCAATCCCGAGGCCCCGGACCGGCTGATCTTCTGGGTCGGTTCCGATGTGAATGCCGCTTACGCAGCCGGGTCCGTGATCCCCGTTATCCACGGAACGGCCCTACACGCCGCCGACCTGATCGTGGCCGATCCCGTGAAACGCTCCGTCGTCGCGACGCGCAGTTTCGCTCCGGACTGGAGTTGGACCAAGCAAACGTCCGGGCCGAAGATCGCGCAGACGCTGGCCTCAGCGACCGGGCTGGCCAACGCCATCGCTGAGTCGGTGCGCCTCGCGGCGGGCTGCGATTTCGCGGTGGCCACGACCATCGATAGCCTCGGCGACGTGCCCTTCGATCCCGCCACGGCGACAGCCCGCGATGTGGCCAATCTGCACTACAACGATCTCATCGACGTTCTGGAGCTCGACGGCGCCCAACTGCTGGCGCTCGACGAGAAATTCAAGGCCCCGAGTCCCTTCCCGCGCTATCTGGCCTTCCAGCCCGCCCTGCCCGCCCAAGGCATCAAGGATGGGAAGAAGTATCGTGTCGCGCTGACCGCCAGCAACGGGTTCCCCGTCGGTCGCGTTTTGCTCGATATGCCGGTGAACCAGGAGCGCACGGAATTGACGGCGGCCGAAGCCATCGAGCGTTTCCTGCCCGTCCAAGAAAACTGAATACGGTAAAAACCATCTCCGAACATTCGGCGTGATCCGCGCGTGTCGGCGATGCCGGCACGCGCTTTTTAGTCGAGTTTGATGTCGACCTGCCAGTGCGCGGCGACGGCGCGGAGCTCGTCGAGGGTGATCGGGATCACCGCCCCGTGCTTGGGGCGCTCGAAGTTTGTGCCCTTCATCACGCCCTCGTTAAAGCGGCCGAGATCACGGAACGTTTTGAAGTCCTCGGTCTCGCTGAAACCCATGTTGTTGGGCCGCGCGCCATAGACGTCATACATCAGCACGTAGGTGTTCGTGCCGGTGCGCTTGAAAATGTTCGGCGCCTCGGTGTCCACCGTCTCGGGATCGATGCGCTCGGGCGTCGTGGTGTAACCGTCGGCGAGGCGATCGGACGAAGCGTAGCGGATTTTCGCTCCGGCGACGTAGAACATGTGCCACGTGCCGTCCACGAGTGTGAGGTCGGCATCGATGCCGCCGATCTCCGGGATCTTTTTGGGCACGGTGACGAGCTTGGTGAATGCTTCGTCGGCGTGGGCCCAGTAGATGTTGGCGTGTTTGTTGCCGTAGCGGATCGTGAAATAGACCACCATCTTGCCGGCAACGGGATCGTAGGTCGTCTGCGGCGCCCAGGCGCAGTCGATGTCGCCGAGTTCGGGGAACGCGAGGTCCACGCGGAAGATGGAATGGGTCCAGTGGACGAGGTCCCCGGACTTCATGAGAACGAGGGCGCGGTTGTTGCCCCACCCATATTTCTCTTCGGGCCGCTGCCAGCGCGTGGTGCGATGTCCCGCGCGATCGCCGAAGATGTGGAGGTCGGTCATCGCAAGGTAGAACGCGCCGTCGGGGCCGCGCGTGATGTGCGGGTCGCGCACGCCCTTCTGCTCGGCGAGTTGCGCGCCATCGAACACGGGATCGCCGCCGTTGACGTCGGTAAACGTGGTGCCGTCGCGACTGATCGCGAAATACGCGGAGTGCGTCTGGTCCTTGAAATACACCATGAGGTAGCCGCCCATGTCCTTCTCCGCGCGCGGACCGGCGGTGGCGGGTTTTTCGAGCGCCGGCACGATGACCGTGCCGACCGGTCGGCGCGGCGCTGCGGGATTCGTGGACGTGGCCGGCGACTGCGCGAGAGCGCAAACGCTCGTGAGGACGAAGAGCAGCGAACCGATTTTCATGGGAATGATTCTACTCCGGTTGAAACAGACGCGGGACGAAATCGTGCAGCGACTTCCGCCAGACCTGCCATTCGTGGCCGCCGGGGAACGAGGCAAACTCGACCTCGAGGCCGCGCGCACGGAAGTCGGCGACGATCTTGCGCGTCGCGTCGATCCGCGGGTCCTGTTCGCCGACCGAGAGGTAGAAGAGGTCGAGCGCCGCGTTGAAGGTTTGCGGCGCGCTGAGCAGGCCGGGAACCGCCGCCTCGGCGTCGAAGGGCGGGATCTCGGCTCCGCCCGGCGGGCGAATCCCGCCGAACAGGCCGGTGCTGAAAGCGCCGACAGCAGAAAATTTGTCGGTGTTCGCGAGGCCGACGAAGAACGACTGGCCGCCGCCCATCGAGAGACCCGCGAGCGCGCGGTGCTTCGCCTCGGGCAACACGCGGAAGTTTGCCTCGACGAAGGGAACGATGGTTTCGAGCAGTTCGCGGGCGAAACCGGTCATGCCGGCTCGGCTGTAGAGCGCAGTCACGCCGGGTTCGCGCGGCAGGTTGCCGTTGGCGATCACGACCAACATCGGACGCGCACGGCCGGCGGCGATCAGGTTGTCGAGGATGATGTCGGTCCGGCCCTGATTGACCCAGCCGGTCTCATCTTCGCCGCCACCGTGTTGGAGATAGAGCACCGGGAAACGTTGGTCCGGTCGATGGTCGTATCCAGCCGGTGTATACACGAAGAGGCGACGCCAGGAGTTCGTCACCTTCGAGAAATACCACTTCGCGCGAACGTCGCCGTGAGGCACGTCCTTGAGCGTATAAAAATCGACACCGGGCTCCGGCACCTCGATGCCGCTGCCGTGACGGCTGGCGCCAAAGAAGGCGCGGCTGCCGGGATCAAAGACCAATGCGCCATCCACGCGAAAGGCGTAGTAATGGAAACCGGGTTCGATCGGCGGCGTAATCACCGACCAAACGCCATCGTCGCCCTTGGTCAGCGGATAGCTCCCTTGCGGCAGATCGACCTGCACCGCGGTGGCATCGGGTGCCTTGAAGCGAAACTCGCCGCGGCCTTCCGCGTCGAGGCGCGGATACCGGGCGTCGGGAACGTTGCTCGGCGCGGGCGTCCAGTCGGTGGCGGCGTGCGCGAGGACACACGCCGCAGTCAGGAAAGCGGAAAGCAGGCGTTTCATAAAGTTGCGGGGCGGAGTTCAGCTCCGCCCTCTCACTGACTCACTTCGCCCAAGCGGCGCCTTCGGGCGTGCGGCGCCACGCGAAGTAGCGGTCGAGCACGGCGAGCGCGTCGGCGCTCGGCACCGGACCGGGTTGCGCGGTATTTTTGAAATACATCACGCGACGATCCTCGTGCGTGTAGCGCGGCCAAACGGGCACGCCGGGACCGTTGGGATCGCCACGTTTCGCGAAGTTGGTCCAGTAGGTCGACAGTGTCAGAGATCGCCCAGTCGCCGGGCGTGAGCTTCGCATCGTTGCGATCGAGCGTCTGGAAAACATAAGGGACATCGACGCCGTGCGGCATGCCGTGATCGGCTTCGGGCGAACCGGCCGGGCGCTCCGGGTGTTGGTCGAAGTAGTAATAGAACACCTTCGATTTGCCGGTGCGGGATTGCAGCGTGGCCCACGCCCACGTCTGCCAGCCGAAGGCGGCATCGCGCATGAGGTCGCGTGCGGTCTTGGTCACGGCGTCACCAGAAGGTGGATACGCAGCGATCAGTTTCTCGGCGAAGGGACCGTAGCGTTTCTCGACGTTGGCGCGGTATTCGGCGGCGTCCTTGTCACGCGCGAAGCTCAGACCTTCGTCGGAGTTGTAGCCGACGAGGATGTCCACGTCGTTGTAGCGGCCGGCTTCGTAGAGTTTGTATTGGTCGTCGGGAATCACCCAGCCATCGACGATCGGCCACGCGGTGCCGCTGCCCCACCCGCCCGGCAGTTTGTCCGGCGGGAGCTGGCGCAACTCGGCGATCGAGCCGACACCTGCCTTCTGCACGTAGGCAACGCCGGAGGCTTCGGCCTGCGCGAGCGTGCGCATGTTTTCGCCGGGATACGTGGTGTCGCGTGTCGGACCAAACGAGCCACCGCTCTGCGAGATCGCGCCGCGGAAGAGACCTTTGGCCTCGGGCGAGGCGCACAGCATGCTCACGGCGATGCCGCCGGCGGATTCGCCGAAGATGGTGACGCGATCCGGATCGCCACCGAAGGCGGCGATGTTGCGTTTCACCCACTTGAGGCCGGCGATCTGATCGAGCAGGCCCCAGTTGCCCGAAACCTTGCGCGGCGATTCGGCGCTGAGCTCGGGATGCGCGAGGAAGCCGAGCGACCCGACGCGGTAGTTGATCGAAACGAGCACGACGCCCTTGCGCGCCAGGTGTTCGCCGTTGTGCACGGGCGTCGAGGTCGAGCCGAACGAGAAACCGCCGCCGTAAATCCACACGAGAACCGGCAGTTTCTCACCGGGCGATTTCGCGGGCGTCCAGATGTTGAGATAGAGGCAGTCCTCGCTCACGCCGTTGGAGCCATCGCCTTGATACGGATCGGGACCAAACTTATCGGCGGCACGGACGCCGGTCCATTTCGCGGCGGGCTGCGGCGCGCGCCAACGAAGTTCGCCGACGGGCGGCGCGGCAAACGGGATGCCCTTGAAAACCGTGAGATCTTTTTCGGCCACGCCTTGAACGAGCCCGTATTCAGTGGGGATAGGCGCCGACTGCAGCGCGAACGACGACGAGGCGAAGAACAGAGCAACGGGCGCCAGCAGGCACACCGGGCGAAACAGCGAGACTTTCATAATGATAATATGATTCGGAGAAAGAGGAGCGTCGTTGGCGGTCGGCCGTGACCTGTTACCGCGCGCCGAGTTCGCCTTTGATACGGAGCGTGTCGCCGAGGTCTTCGATCTCGAAGAACCGCGCCCGCTCGACCCGACGGTTGGGTTGGTGGATAACCATCACCAAGCGTCCGTCGAAAGTTTCGAACAACATCGGGTGTCCACCGTCGTCGGCCCAAAGCGGCTCCGGAAGCTGTATCCACGGCCCAAATACGCTGCCCGTCGTGGAGCGAGCGATGCCGACCGCGTATTTACTGGGACCGTAGCTCGACCAGAGCATGAGCAGCGTGCCGTCCTTGGTGCGGTGCAGCCAGTTTCCATCGCTGACGTAGGCGTGGTAGCGCTTGCCTTGATACAGTTCGCCGATGTCGCCCCGGCAGCGCACCCAAGGTCCTTCGGAAGCAGAGAAGAGCAGTCGCGGCTCTCCCTCAGCCCGGGAGAGGTCGTCGCTCAAGCGGACAATGTCGAAGCTGCCATCGGTGATCTGCGCCCATTCGTGGCAGAAGACCATGTAGGGCACACCGTCCTCCACCCACAGGCTGCCGTCGAGGGCCATCCAATCATGCGGTGTCTGCGGTCCGTTTCCGGTCGGCTTGAACGGCCCGAGCGGTGAATCGGCGACGAGGATTTCGGTGCCGCGTTTGACGTTCTGCGGTCGGCCGGGCGGCGTCGGGAGCGTGTCCTTCGACGTGACGGTCGCGAAGAGGTAATACTTGCCCCGGTAGTGATGCACTTCGGGCGCCCAGACCGTTTCGCGTCCCCAATGGTCAGCGGGAATCTCCCACACGGGCTGCGGATTCTCCCAGTTCTCGAGATCCTTCGTTTTGAAAACCATCACCGCTTTGCGCTCCACCCCGCCGTCGAAGATCCCCGAGGTCGTGGTGCCGTAGATGTAGTAGGTCTGGGTCGCGGGGTCGGCCAGGACGAACGGATCCCGTATCCGAATCTCGGAACGGTGCGTCGTGGCCGCGTGGAGTGCGCTCACGGCCAACACCCACGCGACAAACAGGCGGCGGAGAGACGCGATGACCCGTCCCGCTTCGACGGAGATCCGCGCTGAGTGGGTGGTGGTCGACATGACGAACGTGATCAGTTGCGCCAGAGGTTCCGCAGGAAGCGCTCGTGCAGCAGATGCCGCCACGTGGCCCAATCGTGGCCGCCGTATCCACCGACATAATACTCGTGTTCGATGCCGTGCTTTTCGAGCGCGGCACGGAGGTTCTCGCTGCGCGCGGCGAAAAAGCCGGTCGCCTCGGCCGTGCCGAGACCGACGAAAAGGTAGTCGATCTTCGCATTCACGTCGGGCGTGTTGAGGAACGTGGCGAAAGTTTTCTCCGTGTCGTTGTCGCCCGCGCTGAGCACGCCGAAGTTGGCGAAGAGATCCAGTGAGTTGAAACCGACGAACATCGTGTGGCGCCCGCCCATCGAGAGTCCGGAAAGCGCGCGGCCCTTGGGATCGCGGCGGACGGAATACTCGCGCTCGACGAGCGGGATGACGTGCCGGCGGAGCTCGGCCTCGAACTTCTCGAACGTGAGCTCGACGTGCTTCGGGTGGTTGCGATGCACGACCTGGTTGTTGGGGATCACGATCACCATCGGCTCGGCTTTCTTCTCGGCGAGCAGGTTGTCCATGATGAAGTTCACGCGACCGTCGTAGATCCAGTTGTGCGGGAGTTCGCCGCTGCCGCCGACGAGGTAGAGCACCGGGTAGGTTTTCGAACGATCGTAGCCCGGCGGCGTGTAAACATAGAGATCGCGCTGTCCGTCGGTAACGTCGGAACGGTAGATGTGGCGCGTGATCGTGCCGTGCGGCACGTCGCGTGCGTCGTAATAGGCGGGCCCGTCGCCGTGCACGATCAGCTGACTGTAGGGCGGCATGCCGGTGAAGGCGGCCTGCGTGTTGCTCGGGTCCACCGTCTGCACGTCGTCGATGCGGATCAGATACGCATACATGTCGGGACGCAGCGGACCGATGGTGAGCGTCCAAAGCCCGTCGTCGCCGCGCGTGAACGGCAGCACGTCGCCCCAGTTGCGTCCGAGCGCGGTGAGCACGGCGCCGTTGAGTTCGACCTTCTTTGCGAGAGGCGCCTTGACGCGAAACGTCACCGTGCGGTCGTCGTGCACCTCGGGCGAGTTCACCGGCGCGCTGAAGGGCGTGAGGTTTTCCTTATTCCGCTGCGGGTCCCAATCGAGATTGACGTTGGCCTGCTGACCGAAAGCGAAAGCGGGCGCGAGAACGAACGCGGCGGCAAGGAGCGAGAAGAGACGAGGACGAGTCATGGGGAACGAAAGCGTGCGGGGTGAAGTTTGCACCACAGAGACACAGAGAGCACCGCGAAGGGTCACGCTGTGTCGCTGTGGTTCAGTCGACCCAACCAAGAGCTTACTTCTTCAGCGGGATTTCGAGCTGCGTGAAAGAGTGCGCCGGGAAGGTGTGGCTGAGGCGGTTGCCGGTGAACGTAAGATCCGTGGTCGCGATGCGAATCTGTTCCTGGGCAGCCGTGTTCGTGATTTCGATGGAGTCGCCGCCGCCGATGAGATGCGCACGAGCGCTGCCGGTGTAGGCGCCAGCCTGCAACTCGATGTCCGCGGGGATGGCGTCCTTGTCGCTGCGGTTGACGACATTGATCACGACCTTGTCGCCGGAGTCGCTCAGCACGGCCGTGACATCGAGATACGGGATGTCTTTGAAGACCTTGTTGCTGTAACGCTCGCAGCGCGTGAACACGTCGAGCGACGTGCCGCGGCAGTTGTTCGAGTAGAGCGAGAAAGGATAGTAGAGCGACGTTTTGTAGTCGCCGTCGGGCGTGATGCCGACGAGCGCGGTGAGAAACGTGAGGTTCGCCATCTTCACGATGTCGGCGTGGCGGATGAACGAGTTGAGATGCTGCGCGAGCAGCAAGGGACCGGCGATGGTGTGGCTGCGTGCGCCGTATTCGTCGAACGAGATGTAGATGGGCCGCTCCGTCTCGGATTTGACCATCGCCTTCTGGATCTGACCGCGGGTGACCTCGATGATGCGATCGATCTCCATGCCGACCGACATCTCGTCCGTGAAGGTGGGCTCCTCGATCGCACGCAGGACCTGAAACACGTAGCGGTGCAGCGAGAGGTAGTCGATGTAGCCGGCCATCTGGTCGAGCACGTAGTCGTTCCAATCGGTCCAGCCGTCCTTCGGGTCGTAGCGCTCCGTGACCAAGGGGTAATTGGAGGAGCCGGCGGCGACCAACAGGATGTCCTTGTCGACCGCGCGCATCATCTTCGCGGCCTCGATGGCGAACTTCGCGTAGTCCTCCTTGTTCTTGTAACCGAGCTGCCACGGGCCGTCGGGTTCATTGCCGAGCGCCCAGTATTTGACCTTGTAGGGCTCGACGCGGCCGTGCTTCGCGCGCAGATCGGCGTAACGCGTGCCGACAGGAGCGTTGCAGTATTCGACCCAGTTCGCGGCGTCCTCGATCGTGCCGGTGCCGGCGTTGATGCAGATGAAATTGGCCGCGCCGACGAGCTCGCAGAAGTGCGCGTATTCATCGGTGCCCATTTGATTCGACTCTTTCCGGGGGCGGGAAAGGTCGAGCGACACCGGGCGCTGCTCCTTCGGGCCGATGCCGTCCTTCCAGTTGTAACCGGAAACGAAGTT
>JAEYQF010000403.1 GCA_023410155.1 Verrucomicrobiota bacterium
TTATGCGTGGCGGGCTTGGTGCGACCGCGAGGGAGATCGGCCGCCCTTTGGTCAGGGGCTGCGGCATCAGGACGGGAGCGAAGCATTGGAGCACACGGAGTTGCTTGCTGAGCTCAATCGACGCGCACATCTCTTGCACGAATCGTCCTCGAGCCCAACCACATGAAAACCATCTTCCTGGCCGGATTGCTTCTCGGATTCTGCGCTGCGTCCACCGGTTGCAGTCACCTCGACCTCGGTGCCACGGGTGAAGCGGAGCGCGTGCTCACCGGCTTCGTGACCAATCCCAATGGCGGCGAACTTCCTGCCGACACGGAGGTGACGATTCGCATCGTCGATTACTCGCGCGGCGAAGAACGTGGCGAGACGCTCGGCGAACAGGTCATTCAGAATCCCGGCCGTTTCCCCGTGCCTATCCGGATCGAGTATCGCGCCGAGGATCCGGTGCTCATGCGCCGGGTGAACGTCGAGGCGCGCATCGCCGTGGGCGGTCGTCTGCGCTACGCCAGCACGAGCGGCCACCCGATCACGCTGAACAACGTCAACGAGACTCACAGCGTGCAGGTCGATCTCGTCGGGCGCCGCTAAGGCCCGGGCGGATTGAGTCGAGCCACAGTGCGCGTCGAGTCGATCCTGGGTGCGGATCGAGTCGGGACTGGGTGCGGATCGAGTCGAGCCAAGGTGTGGCAGGGGTCGGTTCGTTGCTTGCTCCCGTTCGTAGCGAGCACAGCCTCCGCCGCAAATGACGGGCGACGAGCACGCGCTGGGGCTCCGCGGCGTAACCGGTAAGCGGATACGCCGCGGCGAGGCGAGGAAGCTGGCGGCCGGCGCTCAGCGGAAAATGCGCTGAGCGAAGTGATAGAGATTGCTGCCCCAGGTCTCGCCGTCGTGACCGTGATCGTCGACGTTCCACAGGTGAGGCACGTTGTGCTGCTTGAGGTAGACGTGCACGCCTTGGGAGAAGTTGATGAGGCCGTCTTTGTTGCCGCAAGAGATGTAGAGGAGTTTCAGGCGCGCCCGGGTGTCGGCGGGGTTGGGCACGAGCTCCGCGGGCGGACGCGTGTTGGGTGCGGCGGAAAACGCGCCGATCCACGAAAACCGGTCGAGGTGCGTGAGGCCGAAGTTGAAGGTCTGGCCGCCACCCATGGAGAGGCCGGCGAGCGCGCGGTGCGCGGCGTCGGTCTTCACGGGGTAGCGGCTCTCGATCGCAGGGATCAGGTGATCGAACAGGTCGCGCTCAAACGCGGCAAACGCAGCGGCGTTTTCAGGTGTGAAGGGGTTTTCCGGCACGCTGTCGTCGGCGCGCGCGCGCCCGTTGGGGAACACGACGATCATCGGCACGGCCTTTTCCGCGGCGATGAGGTTGTCGAGGATCGCGTGGGCTTTCACGTAGCCGGTCCACTCGTGTTCGTTGCCGCCGATGCCGTGCAGCAAATACAGCACGGGGTAACGCTGCTCCGCCGAGTAGCCGGGCGGGAGATAAACCTGGGCCTTGCGCTGCGTGCCGGTGACAGCGGACTCGTAGTCGAACGACGCCAGGTGGCCGCGCAGTTTTTCGCCGGGCAGCGAGCGATAGTCCGCCGGCGGTTCGGGAAAGAGGCGCACGTCATCGGGCGCGAGCTCGATCGGGCGCGCGAAGTTGGCACGCGCGCGGTCCGCCGTGGTGTCGGCCGCGGGATCTTGCGCGACAGCAGTCGCCGCGAAACCGGCGAGCGAGAAAGCGAGGGCGATTGGGAGAGAACGTAGGGTCATCGGGAAAGAGAAGAGGAAGCTTCGTAGCGTGCGCAGCAGGACGCGACGATGGGAGAAACGTGACATCTCCTGCACAGGTTTCACGCGAAAACCTGGCTGGCACTTTCCGGTCCGGAGGAAAGTGCGGCGGTGGCAGCGAACGCGATTGCCACGAGCGGTGGGATTGCGGTGAGGTGAATCGGCCTCGCTGCCTCGTTGGCTGAGTTTTCCCCTGTGTCCCCCTTGCTTATGTGTTTCTCGCTCTTGAATTCTTTCCGTCGTCAGCGCGGATGCTTCCTTCCTCTGGTTCGCGGGCTCGCGATGGTCGCGAGCGTAGGCGCGTCGGCTGTCGCGGCCGAGCCGCTCAAACTTTGGTATAACCGACCCGCGGCGCAGTGGGTCGAGGCGCTGCCGGTCGGCAACGGCCGGCTTGGTGCGATGGTGTTTGGCGGCATTCATCAGGAACGCATCCAGCTCAACGAAGACACGCTGTGGGCGGGCGGTCCCTACGATCCCGCGAATCCCGACGCGCTCGCCGCGCTGCCTGAGGTGCGCCGCCTGATCGCAGCGGGCGACTACGCGGGGGCGCAAAAACTCGCCGGGGAGAAGCTGATGGCAAAGCCGATGATTCAGATGCCGTATCAGACCGTCGGCGATCTGATGCTCACGTATTCGGGCAGCGACAACGCGATCAACTATCGTCGCGAACTCGATCTCGACACTGCCGTCGCCACGACGCGTTACGACATCGGCGGCGGCGCGTGGGGTGTCACGCACGTGCGCGAAGTTTTCGCGAGTCCGACCGATCAGGTGATCGTGATTCGCGTCAGCGCGCTTCGCGGCGGACGACATGGGCAGCTCAACGTCACGCTCGGCGCGAGCAGCCCGCAGCAGGCGCAGACGCGCACCGAAGGCGATGACGTGCTCATCCTCGAAGGTCGCAACGGCGACGCCGTCGGCATCGCGGGCCGATTGAAGTTTCAGGCAAAGGCGAAGGTGATTCTCGACGGCGGTTCGTTGCGCGCCGACGGACAACGCATCCATATCAGCGACGCGCGTTCGGCGACGATCGTGGTCGCCGCGGCCACGAGTTTCCGTCGCTTCGACGACGTGAGCGGCGATCCCGCGGCGCTCAACGCCGCGACGCTCGCCGCCGTCGCCGGCAAAACCTACGAGCAGCTCTTTGCCGCGCACGTGGCCGAGCACCAACGGTTGTTCCGCCGTGTGGCGATTGATTTCGGCCGCACGGCGTCGGCGGATTTGCCGACGGATGAACGCGTGCGTCGTTTCGCCACGGAAAATGATCCCGCGCTCGCGGCGCTGTATTTCCAATACGGCCGCTATCTGCTCATCAGCAGCTCCCGTCCGGGCACGCAGCCGGCGAATCTCCAAGGCATCTGGAACGACAGCCTCTTCCCGCCGTGGGGTGGCAAATACACGATCAACATCAACACGGAGATGAACTACTGGCCCGCCGAGATCACGAATCTCAGCGAGTGCGTGGAGCCGCTGTTCAAGATGGTGGAAGAGCTTAGCCTCACTGGCGCAAAGATGGCGAGGGACCACTACGGGGCGTCGGGCTGGGTCACGCATCACAACACCGATCTTTGGCGCGCCGCCGGTCCGATCGACGGACCGCAGTGGGGCCTCTGGCCGATGGGCGGCGCGTGGCTGACCACGCATTTGTGGGAGCACTATCTGTTCAACGGCGACCGCGAGTTCTTGCAACGTGCGTATCCGCTCTTCAAAGGCGCGACGCAGTTCTTCTTGGATACGCTGGTGGCCGAGCCGAAACACGGGTGGCTCGTCACAAGCCCCTCGATCTCGCCGGAAAACGCGCACCATGGCGACGTCGCCTTGGTGGCCGGTCCCGCGATGGACACGCAGATTCTCCGCGATCTTTTCGCCGCCACGATCAAGTCCTCGGAAATCCTCGGCGTGGACGCGGATTTCCGCGCGCGAGTCGCTGCCGTCCGCGGAAAACTTCCGCCCGAGCAAATCGGCGCGCAGGGCCAGTTGCAGGAATGGCTTGAAGATTGGGATGCGCAGGTGCCGGAGCCGAATCACCGCCACACCTCGCATCTCTATGCGCTTTATCCGAGCGACCAGATCGACGTGCGGCGCACGCCCGAACTCGCCGCCGCGGCACGTCGCACGCTCGAACTGCGTGGCGATGACGCGACCGGCTGGGCGATCGGATGGCGCATCAATCTTTGGGCCCGCCTGCACGACGCTGAGCACGCCTTCGGTATTCTGAAGCTCCTGCTCCGCCCGGAGCGCACGTATGCGAATCTCTTTGACGCGCACCCGCCGTTCCAGATCGACGGAAATTTCGGCGGCACCGCCGGCATCGCGGAGATGCTGATGCAGTCGCATGGCGGCGAGATTCAGCTGCTGCCCGCGCTTCCCTCGGTGTGGCCGACCGGCTCCGTGAGCGGCCTGCGCGCGCGCGGCGGTTTCGAAGTGGACCTCGCCTGGAAGGATGGACGCTTGACCGAAGCGAAAATCAAATCGCTCAACGGCAACGCCATGCGCGTTCGCTATGGCAACACCACGCGCGACGTAAAACTCCCCGCGGGCGAAACGCTCGTCTGGTCGGGGCAGTAAACAGAACAACAGCCCGGAAAAAGCCCGCCGGATCCGGCGGGCTTTTGTTTTTTTCCGTTTTGTCTGTTCACGCCGCGCGTAGCGGCGGCAGCGCGGCTTCGATTGCGGCGCGAGCGTGGCGATAGTGCTTCGGCAGTTTCAATTCGCGGCCGAGCGAATCGATCGGCTCGTCAATCGAGAAGCCCGGCACATCGGTCGCGATCTCGAACAGGATGCCGCCGCGCTCGCGGTAGTAGATCGAGCGGAAGTAATCGCGATCCATCACGGGCGAGGTCGCGAAACCCGCCGCGGCGAGCGTCCTCTGCAGCGTGAGCTCCGCTTCATCATCGGCCACGCGGAAGGCGATGTGGTGGATCGTGCCGGCGCCACCCAGTCCGCGAGGGAGCGAAGTGTCACTGATGACGTCGACGTAGCGACCTGACCCGCCCGAGCCTGCTTCGAAGCGCGCGCGGTGTTTCTCACGACGCACCAGACGAAAGCTCATCGCGGTGGCGAGCAAGTGCTCGGTCGGAGCCGCGTCGCGCACGGTGAGTTCGGCCGTGTGCAATCCGCGTAAGGCGTGCTCGGACGGGATGCCAGCGCCGGTCCAGCCCACACGTGGGTCGTCGATCACCGCGACAATCTCGATCGGGATGCGATCAGGATCGTGGAACCGCAGCACGTCTTCGCCGAAGCGCGAGAGGCGATTCGCGACGACGCCATGTTGCGCAAGGCGCGCTTCCCAAGACGAGAGCGAGTCGGCCGGAGCGGAGAATGTGAGCGCCGTCGTTTGTCCGGAGCCGATGCGGCCGCGGCCGGCGAACCCGGGCCAGTAGAAGAACGTCACGATGCTGCCCGGCGTGCCGCTCGCATCGCCGTAATAAAGGTGGTAAGCCGACGGATCATCGAAATTGACTGTCCGCTTCACCAGGCGCAGTCCGAGCAGGCCGGTGTAGAAATCGACGTTGGCCTGGAGATCGGTGGCGATCGCCGTGACGTGGTGGAGGCCGTGGAGGAGCGAGTTCATGGCGAAAGACGGCGGCTGCGTTTCGCGTGCGTTCGCCCGCCGCCGAGGCGAACGCGATCGGGTAAAAGGACTCAGCTGCGCGGCGCAGCGCCGGCGATACTGAGCGACAGGTGGATGGTTTCAGCGACCTTATCGGTGTTCTGTCCCGGTTGGATGCCGAAGTCGCTGCGGTTGATCTCGAATTGGGCGCGCAGCACGAGCAGGTCGCCCTTGATCTTCTCGTCGCCGAGACGGGCGCCGAGTTTGTCGGCGAGATAGGTGAACGTCACCGGCGCGGTGATCTCCTGGGTCACACCTTTTACGGTGAGCTTGCCGACGACGTCTGCGACGACCTGCGGGCCTTTGGTGCGAACGTGCGTGAGATTCGTCGCCTCAAAGACGATCGACGGATGCCGGGCCACATCGAGCCAGTGCGCGCCGCGCAGATGCTCGACCATGACGGGATTGCCGACGACAAGCGACGATGCGTCGAGCACGATGCGGCCGCGCGTGGTGGTGGGATTCGCCGGATCGAAGTCGACGGAGCCGGTGATGCCGGAACCGGAGCCGGAGATGGATTCGAGCGGTGCGTCGAGAGTGAACTGGACGTTGTTCACGCCTTTCGGGTCCTTGAAGTCGAAGGACAGCGGAGCGGCGGCAGCGGACAAGGCAGAGGCGCTGAGCGCAGCCGCGATTTGGATCGAGCGAACGAGGTGGGTTTTCATGTTGGTATTGGCTGAGGTTGTCGGGTGGGAAAGCTCAGAGGCGGACGGCGCGGCGCTTCACAAACCAGCTCGCGGCGACGAGCGCGGCGGCAGAAGCGAAACCGATGGCGAGCACCTCGACGCCGGCGACGAAGCCAGGTTGGTGCACCGGATACTCGATGCCGGTAAACTCGTCGGTGTGCAGGGTGGTCACGCTGGTCTGCGTCCATCCGACGTGCCGACCGGTGGAGATCCAGGTGACGAGCGTGGCGGTAAGCGCCAGCAGAGCGCCGGCGCGGAGAATGGAGGAGAGACGCTTGAAGTTCATGGCTGGAGAATATCACCGCGGATCACGCCGGCCTACTGCGCAGGACGGCTTGCCGTCATGCGTGGCGTGCATAACGCTCCCCGCCGCGTGAATCTCGACCTTCTCCGGTCCTTCTTCGTCATCGCCGAACTCGGCAGCCTCAATCGTGCGGCGGAGCGGTTGCGGGTGTCGCAATCCACGCTCACGAGGCAGATGCACGCGCTCGAGCACGAGATCGGGGGGCCGGTGTTTGAGCGCAGCTCAACCGGCGTGGCGCTCACGGCCACGGGCAACGTATTGCTGGCTTCCGTCCAGCCGGCGCTCGCGCAGCTCGATGGTGCGCTCAGCGAAGCACGGCGGCTCGCGCGCGGGCAGAGCGACCGGTTGCGCGTGGGGTATTTGGTTTCGGCCGTTTCCGATTACGTGAATCCCGGGCTCGCCGAGCTGCGCAAAGCGCATCCGGAAGTGAAGGTAAAGATGCTCGATCTTTCGCCCGGCGAGCAGCTCGCGGCGCTGCGAAAAGGAGAGATCGACCTCGCGATCCTCGGAAGCGACGGCGAGACGGTGAATTGCGAATTCTACGTGCGACGCATCGCCACGGTCCCGGTGTTCGCAGCGCTGGCCGAGACGCACCCGCTCGCGATCCGACCAACGCTCTCGATCGCGGACTTGAAACGAGAACTCTTCATCGGCGCGGCTGAGGTGGATGTGCCGGGCCACAATCGCTGGATTGTGCGCGTGTGCCGCGCGGCGGGATTTCGTCCGCGCTTTGTAGGCGACGCCGAGAGCCTCAGCCACGGCCTTTCGATGGTCGTCAGCGAGGAAGCGGTCGGACTTGTGCCGGAGTATGCGACCAAGACCCGAGCGCCGGGAGTGGTGTTTGTGCCCTTGCGTGATGCCGGCGTGCGCGCCGAGCTGCTACTCGCGTGGCAACGGGGAAAAGTCTCCGCGCCGTTGCGCACCATGATCGACGCGATCGCCAACCGCCGCCCGCGAGAGAAAGCGAAACCGTCGCGGCTTGGGTCGGGCCGTTGAGCGCATCGAGTCGGGACCGAGTGCGTCCCGAGTCGTGCCAAGGTGCGGGCAGGGTCGAGCCCCGGTGCGGCTTGACTCGAGATCGAATGCGGCGTGCGTCGAGCGAGGGTGGGCGCACTTTGCAATGGGGTTCGCGCACACTCCGGCAGGTTGCAAGACGGGTGTAGTGCGCGCGGCACTACACCCTGAGGGCGGAAGAAATTTTGTTCGCTCAGCCGCAACGCCTTAGGGCCGGCCGCGGTAATTAGTTGGGCGTGGGAATGACACATGCGAAGCAGGAGACCCTTAACCCATCCCTGCCATGGCCCATCCTGAATCTACTACCACTTCTTCCTCCACTGCCGAGTCCATCAAAGGCGCCGTCAGCGACGCTACGGCAAAGGTCACTCAGACCGCCAAGGATGTCGCCGCGCGCACCGCGGACAGCGCCAGCCGCATGGCGAGCGAGCGCAAGACCGAAGCCGCCGACCGGGTCTCCTCGCTGGGTTCCGCGATCCACGAATCTGCGCGCTCACTCGAGGAGCAGGATCCCAATATCGCGTGGCTCACGCATCAGGCGGCGGACAGCATCGAGCGTGTGGCCGACTACGTGCGGCAGCGGGATCTCGCAACGCTCAGTCACGATGTCGAAGACTGGGCCCGGCGTCATCCGGTCGCGTTCTTCGGCGGCATGGCAGTGCTGGGTGTCGTGATTGGCGCAGCGGTGAAGACGGCGCGCCGTTCGGCGAGCATGGGAACGTCCTCCGGTTGGTCGGAGTTCGAACCGCGTTCGTCCTACGGCAGCGATGAACTCGCTCGCCAGCCCTACTCCTACTCGGAGGCAGGCGGCAGCACGACTGTCGCTCCGACTGGGGCGGCCGGAATCTAACACTCACCGCAACGCCCTGCGTAATGAACACCGATTTTACCACCAACAGCTCGATCGCCGCGCTCCTTAAGGACCTGCGGGACGAGGCGACCACGCTGCTCCGGCAGCAGGTCGCGCTCGCCAAGGCGGAGATGAAGGAAAACGTTTCCCGCGTCACCAGCCACACCGTGAAGATTGTCACAGGCGGGCTGGTGGCGTTCACCGGAGCGATCGTGCTCCTGATTGGTCTGGGCCAGCTCGCCGGCATCGCCTTGGTGGCGGCCGGACTAAGCGAGACCACAGCGCGCTGGGTCGGCCCGACGCTGCTCGGGCTGATCGTGGCGATCATCGGCTGGGTCATGCTTTCCAAGGCGAAAACCGCGCTGACCAGCGCGGAAGTCGCGCCGCGCGAGACGATCGAGACGCTTCGCGAAGACAAAAACTGGGCTCAATCCAAAATCCGTAATCCCCAATGAAACCCGAACTTGATCAACCCACCGAGACGCTCCGCTCCGATATCGACAACACGCGCGAGCGCATGGACGAAACGATCGACCGCCTGGGCGACCGCATGCAGGGGCGCCACTTGGTCGACGAAGTGATCGGCTTTTTCCGCAGCAGCAGCGAGCCGGGACACCGGGGCGCCGAACTGCGGGACAAGATCACGACCTCCGCTCAGAGCGCCGCGTCGACCGTCGCGGAGACGGTGAAAGCGCATCCTATCCCGCTCCTGTTGGTGGGGGCCGGCCTGGCTCTCCTCATTTACAAGAGCCGCAAGTCTGCGCGCGACGACGCTGATTACGCCGAGGATTATTCTGCTTACGACGAGGATCTCTCCGGTCGCGTGCGCATTGGCGTGCCCGCCAGTTCGAGCGAGGCCGAGGTGGACTATAGCGGCGGCGGTTTTGGCGCGAGTGCCAGCGGCATGGAGAGCAGCTACTCCGGAGAGGCGCAGGGCACCGCCCAGCACATGAAAGAAATGGGCGCGCAGAAGCTCAGTGCGGTGCGTGATCGCCTTAGTGGCGTGACGAGCCAAGTGCGAGAGCAGGGTCGGCATGTCTACGACCGGACCCGCCAAACCGTATCCACCACCGTCGACCACCATCCCATCGCGGTGGGGCTCGGCTGTCTGGCGGCAGGCCTGTTGATTGGCCTGACGGTATCCCCGCCCGACGCCGTCACGCGGCGAATCGCTCCGACAGTCGACCGCCTGCGGGACCGCGCGATGCAGGCGAAAAACGACCTGATGGAAAAGGGAAAGCGCGTCGCGGACGCGGCGACCCAGGCGGCGCGCGAAGAGGCGCGCAAACAAGGTCTGACCGCCGAGGCATTGAAATCGGAGGCGGCCGCGGTCGCGCAAAGCGCGCGGGATGCGGCGACGCAAACCGCGCGGCAGGAAGGAATCACAACCGGAAACCCTTCGTCACCGACCCCAAGCGTGTGACAGCGATAACCGGTGCGCCGCTGCCCCAAGCTCGGCGCACCGAAAGTTTTCCCTCCGCGTCGGACGAAGAAGAGCCGAAGAGCGCGTCCGCAGGGGCTCCAGCGATGCCGCAGGTAGAGAGCAAGGACACAGACCGGGCTCGCACGCACGGCAGTGCGCCGGGCGATCGTGGGCGGAGCGCCGAGAGTCCGACGGACGTGCCGGCGCCCGGCTGGAAGGATATCCTGATCCGAACGAAGGATGAGGTCGCGAGAGACAACCTCTCCATCGTTGCGGCGGGCGTGGCCTTTTATTGCTTTGTTGCGTTCGTGCCTGCGCTCGGCGCCACCGTTTCGGTTTACGCGCTGGTGAACGATCCTGCGTCCGTGCAGGAGCATCTCGCGGTGCTCGCACGCGTCATCCCCGGCGAGGCGATGCCGCTCATCGAGGAGCAGGTGCAGCGTCTAACCAGTGCGGAAAGCGCCGCGGGCGTGGGCGCGCTCGTGAGCTTCGCGATCGCGCTCTTCGGCAGCTCGGCGGCCGTAAAGGCGCTGATCCAAGGCCTGAACGTTGCCTACGACGAGGATGAGAAGCGGGGATTCTTCAAACTCCAGATTCTCGGCGTCGTGCTCGCGCTCGGTGCGGTCGTGGGAGCCGTCGTGGCCCTCGCATTGCTCGCGGTGGCGCCATCGCTGGCGGAATGGATGCATTTGCCGGAAGGCGCGCAGACCTTGATCAACTGGCTGCGGTGGCCGCTGCTCGCGGGTGCTTTCATGACGACGCTCGCGGTGTTGTATCGGTTTGGGCCGAGCCGTGACGCGCCCCAGTGGAAATGGCTGAGTTGGGGCGCGGCGTTTGCGACTGGTCTGTGGATCGCAGGCTCGGCGTTGTTCTCGCTCTATGTCTCCACGCTGGGTAACTACGAGAAGACCTACGGCTCGCTCGGCGCGCTGGTGGTGTTTCTCTTTTGGTTGTTCATCTCCGCGTTCGCCGTGCTGATCGGAGCGGAACTCAACTCCGAGATGGAGCGACAGACCAAGAAGGATACGACCGAGGGACCCGAAAAGCCGATGGGCAAGCGTGGAGCGTATTCGGCCGACACTGTGGGCGAGGCGAAAGGCTGAGGGTGCGTCTCCCTCAGTAGCCGGGTGCCGAGGGAGAGCGAGGAGGAGACGTGAGAGCGGCGGCGATATTGGCAGCGCCGGGAGCGCCGCGGCAAATAGCTTCCCGCAGGATCGTCTCGGTCGCAGTGGCGCCGATGCGGGTGACGCCGAGACTCCGCACTTTCAGGAGATCGTCGAGCGTGCGCACGCCGCCCGCGGCCTTGATCTGCACGGTATCCGAACAATGGAGACGCATGAGCCGCAGCATGTCCTCGGTCGCGCCGCGATAATTGTAGTCGCCGCCGGGTTGTTTCACAAAGCCGTAGCCGGTTGAGGTTTTTACGAAGGCAACACCGATCCCGGAGCAGATCCGGCAGAGGGAGATGATGTTCGGCTCGGCGAGGTAGTCGGTTTCGAAGATGACCTTAAGAATCGCGCCGCGAGCTACGCAGGCGGAATTCACCGCGGCGATGTCGGCCGCCACGTAATCGAGATCGCCTCCGAGCACACGTCCGGCGTTGGCGACCATGTCGATCTCGCGGGCGCCTTCCGCGAGGGCGCGCTCGGTTTCGGCGACTTTGATCTCCGTGTGGTTGTTGCCGTGCGGGAATCCGATCACGGAGCAGACGAGCACGGAAGAGCTCTTTACCCAGGCGGCGGCCTGCGGCACGTGGTAAGGTTTCACGCAGACGGTCGCGACCTGGTGCCGGACGGCGAGCGCGCAGCCAGCCTCGAGCTGCGCGTCCGTCAGTGTCGGATGCAAGAGCGAGTGATCGATCATCTTCGCGAGCTCTGCGACGGTGGGCAGCGAGTTCATGGGGGCAGCGGAGCGACCGTGCATGCGGCCGGCCGCTGGCGCAAGGTAGCGGGTCCGCAAAATGCGTTGCGCTCAGGGATTCTCAGGACGCGACCGCTGCCTTTTGTTCGAGCAAACGCGTGAGCCGGGCTTCGACGTGCAGCGCGGTTTTGCTCCAGTCACGGACTTCGGCGATGCTGCGCCGGCGCCGCTCCGCGGCATCGGTGCGATGATCGGCGTGTCCGGCCCGGCGCACCGCTTCGACGAACTCGTCGGCGGACGAGGCGACGTGCACGGCGCCTTGCGGCAGTGTTTCAAGCGATCCGATCGGAGTGGTGACGACTTCGAGTCCGGCAGCGAGATACTGGTAGAGTTTCAGTGGATCGATCGCCTGCAGGAGTGGCCCGTTGCCGCTGAAAGGAATCAGTCCGACGGAGTAGTTGATCAGCGTGGTTGCGACGCGCTCAAACGGGAGCGCGCCGCACCAACGAATATTTCTCGGATGCGCTCGACGCCGCCACGTGCTGCCGCCGGGGCCGTAGAGATCTATCTGCCAGTCGGGCAGATTCTGCGCGGTATGGAAGAGTAGCTCGCCATCGAACCACTCGTTGAACGTGCCGAGATAGACCGCGTGTTTTTCCTGACGCTGCACAGTCTTGTCGGTCAGGCCGTAGTCGCGCAGGCGCACACCGTTGGGGATCACTTCGCAGGACGTGACGGCACTGAGTTCTGCAGCCCAGCGCTGAAGAGGGGGCGACACGGCCCAGATCTCGTCGAAGTCGCCCCGGCGAATCTCGTTCTTGAGCTGCTCCACAACCAGGGGGTGCACGTAGTGCGTGAAACCGTCGGGATTGTCGTTGAGGCGGAGAACCGACGTGCGCGCGCGGAAATGGCGCCGGAAAAGATGGGTCATCGCGGTGTCGCAGATCACGGCGTCGTAGTTCTTTCGACGAATCCATGACGGCGCGAGCGAGGCGAAGAGCCGAAGCTGGGCGCGGTGTTTCCAATAACGGCCGTCGCGCGAAAACGGCGCTCGCAAACAGAACTCGCGCAGGTGGGGCAGAATGGGGATCGGACGTTCTTGCCCGCCCAATCGCCAGGCGCGGAGAAACCGCGCACGCTTTGTCGGCGAGAAAATCCCGAGCGGATCCACCGGACAGGAAAAATAGTCGATCTGGTGTCCGTGCTCCGCGAGTTCAGCCGCAATCATCTGCAATCCCAGGCGCGGAGAAAGGCCGAGGAAGGAGGCGTTGCTGAGGACGGCGAGTTGCACGGCGAGCGTTATCGCACCACAACGGCGGCGACCTGTTGCAACGCAACCTCCAAGCTGACCGGGCTCGCTTCGCGATCGAAGAGCTGAACGGTGGCGGAGGAATCGCCCACGACGACGAGCTGCGCCGCGGCGATGCTCGGCAGTTCGTCGGGCGGATACCGCAGCAACGCTTGGTCGATAACGATCACGGCGTCCGCCTCAACGCGATCTCCCGGCGTGAGCAGCGGAAAGGGCCGCTGTGAGAGGGCGGTGTAGAACGGTTTCCGCAGCGATTGGTTAGGGTCTGCGGGGTATCGGCGCCAGTGATACACGGCGAGCCGTTCGCGCAGGGACGCGAAACGCTCCAGCACGGAGGCCCAATCGGCGCTCGTGTCTTGCGTGGCGAAATCGGCGATCACCACCAGCGAAAACGGGGACGAAAGTGCGGCCGCTCCGACGAGGTTGGCGCGCGGCG
>JAEYQF010000001.1 GCA_023410155.1 Verrucomicrobiota bacterium
CCTTGATCGACACCACCGCGGAACGCCGCGAGGCCCATCTCGTGGTCACCGTGCGCGGGCGCGACGCGCTCTCGCTCCTCGAAGCCGCCGCGCTGACGTTCAACAACGGACACCGCGTCCAGTCCGAACAACCCGCCGACGGGATTCGCGACAGCCGGGAGGAAACGTTCGTCTTCGAGATTCCGCTCGCGCGCGTCAGCAACGCCACGTCGGTCGAGGTCACGCTCTACGACGCCGCGGGCAACGCCGTCAGCCGTCGGTTGAAATTGTAGAAGGGCCTCTGCGCCCGTTCATTGTCATTCTGAGCGAAGCAAAGAATCCATTTGGAGTCTCGTCGCACGCAGCGGTTACGCAGCGCAAACCAGATTCTTCGCTTCGCTCAGAATGACAAACAAAGGGAGCTTTCCCCTTTCGCGCGTTAGGCCCGCGGGTGCGCCTTGGCGTGGACTTCCTTGAGCCGCGCGATGCTCACGTGCGTGTAAACCTGCGTCGTCGCGAGCTGCGCGTGACCGAGCAGCTCCTGCACGAGGCGCAGATCCGCGCCGGCGTTCAGCAGATGCGTCGCATACGAGTGCCGCAGCTTGTGCGGCGTCAGGTCCATCGGCAGCTCCGCGAGCGCGAGATAACGCTTCAACAACAACTGCACCTGACGCACGGCGAGTCGCTCGCGCCTTTCGTTGACCACAACCGGAGCTGACGGACCGGCGTCGCGCGCGAACTCGGCGCGGAATTTCTGCAGCACCTGCAGCGCGACTTTGCCCAGCGGACACAGCCGCTCCTTGCGGCCTTTGCCGAGCACGCGTGCCACGCCGCTATCGAACTCGATGTGCCCGTAGTTGAGGCCGGTGACTTCGCTCACACGCAAGCCGCCGCCGTAGATCAACTCCATCACCAACCGATCGCGCCACGCCGTGAAGGGATCGATCGATTCGTTTTCGAGCAGACGCTGCGGGCCCGCGAGCAGCCGCTTCATTTGCTCTTCGGTGAGAAACTTCGGCAGCCGTTTTTCCAGTTTCGGCAGCGGCACACCCACCCACGGGTTGCGCTGCACGCGCCCACGCCGCAGCCAGAATTTGAACAACGCGCGCAGGCCCGATACGTGATTGTGCAGCGTGCGCCGGCTGAACCGCCGCTGCGCCTCGATCACGAAATCTCGCAGCTCGCGGGACTCCAGCGACTCGAAATCGCTCTCGTCGCGACCGGACTGTTTCATCCAGCGATAGAAATCCTCAAACGCCTGCCGGTAGTTGCGCACGGTGTAGCCGGAGTAACGGCGCTCGTGGGCGAGAAACGTCTCAAACGGCGTCCACCACTCCGCCATCACTTCCGGCGGAACTGCGATCTGCGCGACGTCGTCACTCATGCCGCTTCATGGCGCGACTCAGTGCGCACTTTGTCCCGACCGTGGACGCACCTTGGCATGACCCGGTCCGCAACGTGTCCCGACTCGGTCCGCGCTTTGGCATGACTCGGTCCGCACTCAGGCTTGAGTCGAGCCCACCTTGGTCTCGACCGATTGCATCACGCTGGTCGCATGGAGTCGCAGCGAGCCTTCGGGATCGAGTCCTTTGGTGCGAGCCGCGGCGGTGAGTTCGAACAACATCCGGCCGAGCGTCGCCTCGTCGAGATGCTGCGCGAGGGCGCGAATCTGGTCGGTATCGACGGCGCCTTCCACCGGCAGCGACTTCTTCTCGATCTGTTTCCAGATCGCCTCTGCAAACATGAGCGCGGGCAGCCGGGGCGGCAGGTCTTTGAACACGCCGGCGGTCTTCGCGGGCCCGTTCTTCTTCTCCTGCGCCTTGATCTTCTCCCACTCGACGATCACCTGCTCCGAGGTCTCGAGTTTGCCGGTGCCGAAAACGTGCGGGTGCCGGCGGATGAGCTTCTCGTTGATGTCGCGGGCGACGTCGTCGAAATCGAAATGGCCCTGCTCGGAGGCGATCTGCGCGTGGAAAACAACTTGGATCAACACGTCGCCGAGTTCCTCGCGCATGTGCGCCATGTCGTTGCGATCAATCGTGTCGATCAACTCGCTGACCTCATCGATCAGGCAGCGCACGAGCGTGGCGTGAGTCTGTTCCTGGTCCCACGGACAGCCGTCGGGCGCCCGCAGTCGGGCCATGGTTTGTCGGAGGTCGTCAATCGCGCTCATGGCCGCGGAGCAAAGAAGCTCCGCCTCACCACTTCACGCCAAAAAGCACCGCGCTTGTCAGGGAGCCGAGCGAGCGCCCGGGACCCGCGGGCGGAAGGCGGCCGCGATCATCCGCCCACGCTGGCGCCAGCGTTGCTGGAACTGGGCGCGCTTTTTCTGCAATCGCAGGCGCAGGCCAGAGCCGCGCAGGCCGGACAACTTGATCGCCTGCGACCATTCCGCCGAAGGCTCCTCGACCGCACGGGCGAGCAACTGGGCGACGACCAGGGTGAGCGCCAGCACCACAAGTCCCACCAGCGGGTCCGCCCACGACGGCGAACGCGGAAGGAGAAGGTTGAGCAATTTTACGCCGAACGGAAAGTGGATCACATACAGTGAATAGGAGATCGCCCCGAGAAACACGCCCGCTCGCCAGGCGCCGAATGGACGATATACAATCACCGCGAGGGCCGCGGCCCCGGCGAAGAGCTGCGGCCAGGTGGATCCGGTCGCGGCCGCAATCGCGATCACGACGATCGACCAGGCGATACACTCGAGCCGTGAAACGCGTGCCGCGGCGAGGTAGCAGCCACAGAAGCCGAGGAGAAAATATGGCAGGTGGTGCAGCAGGTCGAACCGGGCGTGTCCCACCAGCGCCGCCGCCATGGCGACCACAAAGGACGTGCGCCGAATCCAGGGCGTCCGCGCGAAGAGCAGCGGGAACAGCAGCGAGATGAACAAGTAGTATTTCAACTCGACGATGAGGGTCCAGAACACTGGGTTTTCTTCAGGGACGTGGAGATACACGGTGCCCTTGAGCAGCTCCCACCAACTGAACGGTGCGGGCGCGAATTTCGTCGCGGCGACCGCATGAGACGCGGCGAACGTGAAGACCAGAGCGAACAAGTAGGTGGGTTGGAGCCGGACGATACGCTTGAGCCAGAAGCGCCCGAAGTCGCGCAGCCGGTAGTCTCCCTTGATCAGGCTGAACGGGATGATGAAGCCCGAGATGACGAAGAACACCTGCACCCCGAGCTCGCCGTAAACCTCCAAGTCGTCGCGCCAGAGCTTCGGAAAAGCGTAGCGAAAATGGCAGAAGCAGACCATCAGCGCGGCGATGCCGCGAAGGATGTCGATCGTCGCGTTGCGGTGTTTCGCGACGGCGAGCGGCATCCCGGGACGCCCCGCTGCGGCGATGATTCGTGGATCAGACGGAGGGTTCATCGAAGCCGGGGAACCCGTCCCGGGCGCGGCAGAGAGTGCTCGTCGAAGCGGCCATGTGTTTGCGATTCAGACCAGCCAAGGCGGGCCTGGTCGCGAAAATCAAGTTGGCCCCGCGCAAATAAGGTTTTCCCTGACGCTCCGGGAGGCAGCGGAAAAACAGGTTTACGCAGGCGCGCTTCGTGTCTCTCGTGGTCGCTCCATGTCCGACAAGCTCAACGAGATCATGGCCCACAAGCGCCGGGAAATCGCGCCGCTGGTGCGGCCCGTTTCCGATGCCGAACTGGGCGCACTGAACGCGCAATTGCCGAAGCCGCAATCGTTTGCTGAAGCCTTGCGGCGCGCTGACGGACGCCTCGCCGTCATCTCCGAGATCAAGCGCCGCTCGCCTTCCGCCGGTGACATCAAGGCCGGCATCTCGGCCACGGACCAAGCGCTGCGCTATCGTGTCGCGGGCGCCGACTGCCTTTCGGTGCTGACCGACGAGAAATATTTCGGAGGCACCCTCGCGGACCTGCGGGCAGTCACAGCTCTGTTCCGCGCAGAGCCGCCGCCGGTCCCGTGTTTGCGGAAGGACTTCATGGTCCACCCGCTCCAGATCGCGCAGGCCCGGGAGAACGGCGCGAGCGCCATCCTGATCATCGTGCGAGCCCTGAATGACGAGGAGATCAAACTGCTCTTCGGCGGAGCGCAGGCCGCGGGCCTCGATGCTCTCTTCGAGATTCACAACGAGAGCGAACTCGAACGTGCGGTCCGTCACGGAGCCCGCATCATCGGCGTGAACAATCGCGACCTCGCGATCTTCAAAACGGACCTCGGTCTGTCGGAGCGGTTGATTCCACAGTTCCCGAAAGACGTGATCGCCGTCAGCGAGAGTGGCATCTTCACCGCCGCAGATGCCGGACGCGCGCGCGCGTCGGGAGCACACGCCGTGCTTGTCGGCGAAGCACTGATGAAATCCCCCGATCCGGCCGCCCTGATCGCGGAGTTTCGCCGCGCCTGATCGTTCGCGAACTTCCTCGCCATGCCCCTCACGCCGTCCGCCACGCGCGATCTGCTCGCGAAGCTCGGCCACCAGCCCAAGCGTTTTCTCGGGCAGAATTTCCTCGTGGACGGCAACATCGTGAGGAAGTCCCTCGAGCTCGCCGACGTGCGAGCCGGTGACACCATCGTAGAAGTCGGCCCCGGCCTCGGCACGCTCACGTCTGCATTGCTACAAGCCGGTGCCGAGGTGTGGGCGGTGGAGAAAGATCGCACGCTGCATGCGCATCTCGGTGAATCACTCGCCACCCAGTTTCCTGACACGTTTCACCTGCTCGAAGGCGACGCCGTGGAGAGCCCGCGTGCCGCCCTGCCCGCCGAGCGGGCCGTCGCCGGTTTCAAGATCGTCGCTAATCTCCCTTACGCGATCGCGACCCCATGGCTCGATGAGATCCTCGCCGGGGCTTTGCCGGAGCGCATGGTCCTCATGCTGCAGCAGGAAGCGGCTCAGCGCTATGTCGCGCAGCCCGGCACCAAATCGTTCGGCGCCATCTCGATCTTTCTACAATCCGCCTACTCGGTCGCGCCAGGTCACCGAGTCGACGGCAGCTGTTTTTTTCCTAAGCCCGACGTTGAATCTTATCTGCTGCATCTGGTGCGAAAACCGGAGCCGTTCGTGTTTACTGCAGAAACCAAGGCCGTGATTCGCGCATGCTTCCAGCAGCGACGAAAGCAAATCGCCGGGCTCCTGCGCGAGCGACTGCCTGATCGGGGCGCAGCGTGGCTCGAGGTGCTCGCGAACGCCGGGCTCCCGGGCCAGACTCGTCCGGAGGCGATCCCCACGGAACTTTGGCAATCGCTGCGGGTTTGAACCGGCACGACGCATCGTATTCAATCTCCGTGGTGTTCGCAGCAGTGATGACTTTCTTCCGGCGAATGTTCGTGGTGCTCGCGGCCTCCGTAGCGCTCGTGGCCGGCGCACAGTCAGCGATCGCGCCCGGCCCCCTCAACGGACGCGTGGAGGGCAGCAGCTACGTCGCGGCAGAAGGCGTCTTTCGTGTTCCCCTGCCCGTGCTGCCCGAACTTGGCGGTCGCATCACGGACACGGCCAACTCGGTGACCTTCATCGACGACTTCAACTATGTGTTCACGATCGCCTGGGTGCAGATCTCGCCGGAGCGTCAGCGCGACCTGTCGGAGCGCACGATGCGCGAGTTCCTCACAACTTTTTTTGCCAACGAGGTGATGCCGGACTTCCAAGCCGCGTTCCGGGGAGCTCGCGCCGAGAGCGCGCGCTTCTCACCGGGTATTCTCGACGGTGCGCTGCTCGTTTACACGCTCTTGCCCGGCGGATCGATGTTTCGACACAAGCTGACATTCGTGAGCCCCAACGAGACTCTGCCTGATGCGAAACGCGGCAACCTCGTCGTCGTGCGCGCAGGACGCATTTTCATCCTCAGCACCGAGATCGCGGAGCGCGTGCTCGAGCGTCGAACCTACGCGCTCACCAAGGACGAGGAAAACGACCTCCTCCGACACCGGCTGGTCGACATGCTGGGCAAGATGGAATTTCCGCCTGCAACGCCACCGGAAGCGCCCGCCCTCCCATGAATCTTCGCCTCGCCGGGGAACTCGATCTGCCCGCCATCGTGGGGATCTACAATTCCATCATCCCAGGTCGCATGGTGACGGCAGATCTCGAACCCGTGACGGTCGAGAGCCGGCGCGCCTGGCTGCAGGCGCACGACCCCGCGAAACGGCCGATCTTCGTGTTCGAAGATCCTTCCGGCTCGATTCGGGCTTGGTTGAGTTTCGACACCTTCTACCCGCGCGCCGCTTACGATGGCACTGCCATGATCGCGATCTACGTGGACGAGAAACACCGGCGGACCGGGCTGGGCCGCCAACTTCTCACCGAAGCGATCAACCGCGCTCCGCAACTCGGATTGCACACGCTGCTGGGCTACATCTTCGCGCACAACGAACCCAGTTTGAAGTTCTTTGCGGCCTTCGGCTTCGAGCGATGGGCCCATCTGCCGCGGGTCGCCAATCTCGACGGTGTCCAGCGCGACCTGATCATCGTGGGGAAGCGGATTAGGTGAGCCGATCGAAACCTTCGATCCGAAGCGCGGAGACGCAAAGAACGCGAAGTCCCGCCGGGATGACCTAGCGAACCTTCGCGTTCCTCTGCGTCTTTGCGCTTAAATGCGACCGCTCTCAGGCGAGTTCGCGTTGCGCCGGGAATACCGGACGCAGCGCCAGGCTGAGCTGATCCTGCAGCGCCTGCAGTTCGCGATACTTGGCGACATTGAACTTGTTCGGGACCGTGCGCGTCGACTCGTTGACCGCGACAACCTTGCTCGTGAGGTCACTGAGCTTGGTCTTCTTCTTGCCGTCTCGGATCGCCACGCACCATGCGGCCTGCAACGCGCCACCGAGGGCCGCGCCTTCGTCTTCCATCATCGCGACGACCGGCACGCCGAAGACATCGGCCATGATCTGGCGCCAGACCGAGGACTTCGCGCCGCCACCCGTGACACGAATCTCCTTCGCCTTCACACCGAGTGCGGCAAGGCGGCGCAGGCCGTAGTTCATGCCCATCGTCACGCCTTCCATGGCGGCGCGCGCGATGTAACCGGAATTGAACGTCTTCTGGTTGAGACCGAGCAACACGCCCGAGCCTGCCGGGACATTTGGCGTGCGTTCGCCGGCCAGATACGGGAGGCACACGAGCCCGCCCGCGCCCGCCGGAGCGGCTGAAACCGCTGCATTGAGGGCCACATGGTCCTGGCCAAACAGGGCGCGAATCTGCTCGGTGACCGTCGTCACATTCATCGTGCATAACAGCGGCAACCAGCCGCCGGTCGACGAACAGAACGCCGCGATCTCGCCCTGCGGATCGACGACCGGTTTCGAGGCAAACGCGTAGATTGTGCCGCTCGTGCCGAAACTGGCGGTGACGACGCCGGGGGACACGTTGCCCGTGCCGATCGCGCCCATCATGTTGTCGCCGCCGCCGGCGCTCACCACGACTTCGCCCGTGAACTTGTAGCGCTCTGCGAGCTCGGGGCGAAGCACGCCCGCCGCCTCGTGCGATTGCGAGATCGGCGGGAGCCAATCAGCGAGTTTCGGATCGATCGCCTTGATCACATCCTTGGACCACTTGCGCGTGCGCACATCCATGAGCGCGGTGCCGGACGCGTCGCCGAACTCCATGAAGTAGTTGCCCGTGAGGAAAAAATTCAGGTAGTCGTGCGGCAGCAGCACGTGCCGCAGCTTCTTGAAGTTCGCGGGCTCATGGCGTTTCAGCCAGAGAATCTTGGGCGCCGTGAAACCGGGAAGGATGAGGTTTCCGGTCTTTCGGATCGCGGCCTTTTCTCCGCCGAGCTTCTTCGTGATGATCGTGCACTCCTCGGTCGTGCTCGTGTCGCACCAGAGTTTGGCCGGGCGGATCACGTCGCCATTCTCGTCGAGCGGCACGAATCCGTGCTGTTGGCCGGAGACGCCGATGCCGCGAACGCGAGCGCCGTCGATTTTCCCCGCGACTTCGGCGAGCACGGCGTCGAGCGCAGCCGTCCAGTCGTGCGGATGCTGCTCCATGTGGCCGACGGGCAGACCGTCGATCAACTTATGGGGCGCGCGCGCTTCCGCGACGACGGTGTTGGTGTCGAGGTCGAGGACGACCGCTTTGACGCTCTGGGTGCCGGAATCGATACCGATGAAGAGACTCATGGGGATGAAAGCGGCGACAATGCGGCCCGCGTCGCTGGACGGCAAAACGAAAAGCGTGCTAACGGGTGAACCCGTCGCCAACCGAACACGGGCGCGAATCGCGCCGCACCTTGGCGCGACTCGGGACGCACTGAGGCGCGAATCGGCACGAAACCGGTGCCGAGTCGGCGCGGACGGAGGCGCGAATCGCGGCGCTTACTTCTTCTTCCCGAGCAAGTAGTCGGGATTCAGTTTGTGCAGCGCCTTCGGGACGAAGAGGCCGTCTTTGCGGATGAGTTTGCCGTCGAAGTAAATCTCGCCGCCGCCGTATTCCGGGCGCTGGATGCAGACCATGTCCCAGTGCACCTGCGATTTGTTGCCATTGCCGTAGGTCTCGTAGGCCTGGCCGGGCGTGAAGTGGAAGGAGCCGGCGATCTTCTCGTCAAAGAGGATGTCGCGCATCGGCTGGAGAATGTGCGGGTTGAAGCCGAGGGCGAACTCCCCGATGTAGCGCGCGCCGGGATCGCTATCGAGGATCTGGTTGAGGCGCTTGGAATTATTGGAGGTCGCCTCGACGATCTTGCCGGCCTTGAAGACGAGCCGGATGTTGTCGAACGAGGTGCCGAGATAAACCGTGGGCGCGTTGTATTGGATCACGCCTTCGACGGAGTCCTTCACCGGGCAGGAAAACACTTCGCCATCGGGGATGTTGCGCTGGCCGCCGCACGGGCACGCGGGAATGCCCTTGATCGAAAACTGGAGATCGGTGCCGGGACCCTTGATGTGCACGCGATCCGTGCGGTCCATGAGCGCCTTCAGCGCCTTCATGCCCGGGATCATGCGGCTGTAGTCGAGCGTGCAGACGCGGAAATAGAAATCCTCGAACGCCTCGGTGCTCATGCCGGCCTGCTGCGCCATCGCGGACGACGGCCAGCGGAGCACGACCCACTTCGTCTTGCCCACGCGGTAGTCCAGCACCGGCTTCATGAGACGCGCGATGAGCTGCACCTTCCCTGCCGGCACATCGCTTGATTCGAAGATGTTGTCGGATCCGCGCAGCGCGATGTAGGCATCCATTTTCTGCATACGCGCGAGCTCAACCTCGGCGTGCGGCGCGTATTGCGCCTCGTCGGCGCCGAGCGCGAGTTCGCGGGTGACGCGCGCGTGATTCAAGTTGACCAGCGGATGAGCGCCCCGCGCACGGGCGGCGCGGATGAGTGCGATGACAATCGCATCAGGCACATCGAACGCGTCGATGAGGACGCGTTCGCCTTTCTTGAGCGCGGTGGAGAATCCGGTGAGTCCGGCGGCGAGTTCGCCAAAGCGAGGGTCGATCAACATGACGCGCAACTAACGTGAGCAGAGCGCTCCCGCGCAAGTGGGGATTTCATTGGCCAAGCCGGTTTACGTGCAGGCCACCCTCATCGCGCCGCGCTGCGCGCGGGCAGCCGCAGAACGGTGACCGAGTCCGCCGGCAGCGACAGGTTGAACTTCGAGCCGGTGACGTTCAGCGGTTCCTCGACGGGTGCGATTTGCGCGGGGTTGTCGAAGGTGTTGAGCGCCGTCAGGCGATCCGCCCGCAGAAGCGTGCGCGTGCCGGCCCCGACGACGGCAGCGCCGGCGAGCTCCACGCCGAGCGACTCGTCGCCACCGGTCGCGTTGACCACCTTCACGACCCCTTCGCGCCGCTCTTCGTCGGGC
>JAEYQF010000003.1 GCA_023410155.1 Verrucomicrobiota bacterium
CGTCTGGCTCGGACGAAGCGGCGACCGGGCCCAGATTTTCATCTCCGACAACGGCTGCGGCATCCCCGCCGAGGTGCAAAAACACGTTTTTGATCCGTTCTTCACCACCAAAGCCCCCGGCGAAGGCACCGGACTCGGACTCTCCGTCGCGCACGCGATCGCCGAAGCCCACGGTGGCAGCCTCTGGATCGGGGACAGCAGCCCGCAGGGCACCACATACGTGGTCGAACTGCCCATCTCCCAGTCCCAGCCCGAAGCCCCGCCCGCAGTCGTCCAGGAACTCACACCGCCGAGCAGACTGACGGGACGCATCCTGATCGTGGACGACGAAGTCCACATCCGCGAAGCACTCACCGCCTTTCTCCGACTCTCGCCCCTGCATGTCCGCACTGCCGCCAGCGGAGCCGAGGCCCTCCGGCTACTCGAGGACGAGAACTTCGACCTGGTCGTCACCGATATCCGCATGCCCGGCATCGACGGCCTCGAGCTCTACGAGGCCATCACCCGCCGCCATCCCGCCTACGAAAAGCGTTTCGTCTTCATGAGCGGCTTCCTCCTGGGCGCCAGCGTCAAAACCCGCCTCGCCGCCACCGGACTTCCTTGCATGGAGAAACCATTCTCCCTCGACGAATTCGGCCGTATGCTCGGGCGCGTGCTCCCCGAACACGCACTCGTCGCCTAACCGCGACCGGCCGGCCGCACGGTTCGCAAATTTTTTTAAAAAAGTTCTCGACGGCTCCGTCGTGAACTCCACGCTCCTTGTTGCATCAGGAACGAGTCGACCTTAACAAGTCGATTCCGCCAACCGGGCCGGGAGCGGCCACGGTGGATCGGGGGAAACCCCGGATGTGCGCGACCCGCGAGGGGAGCGAACCAGAAACGCTCCCGAAGACGAAACGCCGACCTGATGCCAACGGTCGGCTTTTTTGTTTTCAACCTGCTGCGCGATAACTCCCACACAGCTCATCACGCAACATGTCCAACCTCGCCAAACTACCCGGCATCCGCGTCGACGCGGAAAACCCCAACCATCACCTGTGGGACAACCACGGGACTTGGTTCCTCCACTACACCATTCACCCCACGCCGTTCACCAAGGAGCGCATCCGACGCTCCCTCGGCACGAAGGACGTGAATGTCGCCCGCCAGCGTCGCGATGCGTTCTTCGCGGCCTTGGGAGCCGAAGCGGAGGCCAAAGCCGCGGCCGCCAATACGTCCAAAAACGTCGCAGCATAAGCGACACCGGCGCTTCCGCCCTCGACCCGCGCCTTTCCGGCGCGGGTTTTTTTGCGCTTCAGCCAGCTATCACATCCGCACGACTCGCGCCCTCATGCGGACCGGGTCACGCCAAGGAGCGGATCGAGTCGCGCGACGATGCGGATCAAATCGCGACATTGGGCGGCTCGCCCCGCGACCCGGCGCGGCACCCCGCTCAGCTCACCGCAGCACCCGGCATCATCGCGAGCACCTTGTCCACGGCCTCATAAAGTTGCTCGATCGTGAACGGCTTCTCCAAGATCGCGTGCGCGCCGAGCCCCTTCGCGATCTTCAGATATTGATCCTGAGTAATGTGTCCTCCGCCCGACATCGCCAGGAGCCGGATCTCCGGATACTTTCGCCGCACTTCGGTGATCACCTGAATACCGTCTTTGTCGGGCATGAGCAGGTCGGTCATCACCAGATCGAACCGCTGCCGCATCACCATCCGCGTGGCTTGTTCGCCGTCGCTCACGGTGGTGACTTGGTGGCCCTTTTTTCGCAACGCCCGGCCCACGAGCTCCGTGATGCTCGTCTCATCATCCACCACTAAAATCGCGCGCGGCTCCATGACGGCGGAGAGTATTTCAGCCGGCGGAAGCCGCAAGTGGGTTCACACATTACCGTGATTTGACGCCGCCGCTTATCGCCGCTTCTGTGCGAGCTTCTTCTAAATGGCTGTCTTTCCGACCGACAAACCCAGCAAACTCGAGCGCGCCTTTCTCATCGGAGTCCAGACTCAGGACATGGCGCCGGGCGAAGGCCGTGAACTGCTGGGTGAGCTGAAAGAGCTCGTCGAAAACCTCCGGCTCACGGTCGTCGATCAGGTGCTCGTCAATTTGCGCACCCCCACGCCCGCCCTGCTGCTCGGCAGCGGCAAATCCGAGGAGCTCGCCGCTCGCGCCAAGGAGATGGGCGCCGACGTGATCGTGTTCGACGAACAACTTTCTCCCGGTCAGCAGCGCAACTGGGAGGAACTCGCCAAGATGGCCGTGATCGATCGCGAGGAAGTCATCCTCGAGGTCTTCGCCGACCGAGCACACACCCGCGAGGCCGTGCTCCAGGTCGCGCTCGCACGCATGGAGTATTCGCTCCCGCGGCTCACCCGCGCGTGGACGCACTTGTCGCGTCAACGCGGTAAAGGCGCCCTCGGCGGCGAAGGCGAGACCCAGCTGGAGCAGGACCGCCGCAGCGTGCGCGACCGCATCGCGCACCTGAAAGCGGAACTCGCCGAGGTCGTGCAGCAACGCGGCGTGCAGCGCCGGCGCCGTCTCCGTGTGCCGGTGCCCACGGCCTCGATCGTCGGCTACACCAACGCTGGCAAATCCTCCCTGCTCAACACCCTCACCGGCGCTCACGTGCTCGCCGAAGACAAACTCTTTGCCACGCTCGATCCCACCACCCGCCAGCTCCACCTGCGCGGCAATCACAAGCTGCTGGTCACGGATACGGTGGGCTTCATCCGCCGGCTGCCGCACGGATTGGTCGAGGCATTCAAGGCCACCCTCGAGGAAGTGCTGGTGGCCGATTTCCTGATCCACGTGCTCGACGTCAGCAACCCCAACGTCGAAAAGCATCACACCACCACGCTCTCTGTGCTCGCGGAACTCGGTGCGGCCGACAAACGGATGCTCACCGTCTTCAACAAGATCGACCTCGCGACGGAGGCGCAGATCAGCGCGGCACGCCATCTCGCGCCCGACGCGCTCTTCGTCAGCGCCGTCACCCAAGCAGGCCTCGATGAACTCGAATCGCGCTGCGTGGAGTTGATCGCCGACTCGTTCGGCCCGATCGAGCTGCTCGTGCCACACGAACGCTTCGATGTGATCGCCCGCCTGCACGAGCTCGGCGAAGTGCAGGAGCAGGAACATATCGACGGCGCCGTCCGCATCAAAGGACGCTTCCCGCCCGCCCAAGCGGGCTACTTCGCACCGTTCGTCATCGCGAAATAACCCTCCGGGTCCGCCTGGATTGCGCGCCCCACCACGACTCGCGCCGAAACTACAACGAGAATGAGTCGTTGGCGTTGTAGCCCCCCGCCGCGGTCGACGAAGCGAGCGGCCGGGCGAGCGCGAACTCACTCCGCGTCGTAGATTTGGACGCGCGTCCAATACTCTTTGCAGTCGGCGACGAACTTCAGGTGGATCGGATCGACCTGATAAGCGTCGTGCGCGGCCACATCTTTCAGCAGCACGGTGAGCGCACAGGAATAGCTGTCGTCGATGACCGGGCGCTTCTCCGTCCTGGCCGGTTTGCCGATGTAAACCTTCTCGACCGCTGCGATGTTTGCGAGCGTGGCCACACCGCGGTCGAAGTCCGCGCGTTGTTCAGCCGTGAGGTCGGGTTTCAGCCAGAAGAAGACAGAGTGAACGAGCATAAGATGAAATCTCGCGGCAGCGCTCACCCTGAAGCAAGCGCCGACTCACGCGTGAGAACAGGTTAACGGCTAACTCTTCCGCGCCGCCACCGAATCCAGGAACTCGTAGCGCGCGCGATGCGCGTCGGGCCACGCCTCCGGCGGCGCTTTCAAGTGCATCACCGGAAACTGCGCCTCGGGCGTGTAGCGCGGCCACTTCGGCAACCCCGCGCCGTTGGGATCACCGTTTTTCGCGAAATTGGTCCAGTAATCCGCCATCAGCTCGGAAACTGCGCGGTGGTCCGCGCTCCAGGGCAGATCGCGCGTCCACAGCGCGCGGAACACGAACTCGATGTCCGACGCGTGGGGCGCGACCGCCTCGGCATCTGCCGGTGCATCTTTGGCGAGCGGCAACGTTTGATCGAAACGGTAACGATACACCGGCGCCCCGACGGTTTGCCGATGCACCTCGAGCCATTTCCATGTGCTGAAACCGATGAAGTCGTCGCTCGCGAGATCCTGGGCCGCGCGCTTCGCCTCAGCGTCAGAGGTTGCGGAGTAAACGTTCAAGAACTCCTCCGCTCGCGCGCCAAAACGCTCCGTCGCACGCACGCGGAAATTCTCCCTCGTGGGCGGCAACTCGCGGAATACGCCGCGGTAGTTTCCCTCGTCGCGCGTCCAGCCTGCCAGAAGCGGCACGCGGGCCTGTTTGCCGGCCGCGTAGATCGCCCGCGCATCGTCCGGCATCACATGTCCATCGATGATGGGCGAAAACCACGGGCTGCCGGGCTTCGCGGTCGCGGCGAGCAACTCGTCCGCCGATTTCTTCCGCAGTTCGGCCAGCGACTCGGTCCCGAGCGCCGCTTTCACGAACTCCCGGCCCTGCTCCTCCGCCTCGCGCAGCGAGCGCGCCGGCAGCGTGTCGCCCAGGAATGCGCCACTCTGCCCGATCGCTTTGTGAAACAATCCGCGCGCCTGCGGCGAGGCCATCAGCGCGCTCACCGAAAACGATCCTGCCGATTCGCCAAAGATCGTCACGTTGTCCGGATCACCGCCGAAGGTCGCGATGTTTCGCTTCACCCACTGAAGCGCCGCGATCTGGTCCATCAGCCCATAATTACCGGATGCGTTGTATCCAGATTCCTTCGACAACTCCGGCAGCGCCAGAAACCCGAACACGCCCAACCGGTAGCCGACCGTTACGACCAGCACGTCCCGCTTGCACAGCATCCCGCCGTCCTGCCGCGGCTCCGAGGTCGCGCCCGCGACGAATCCGCCGCCGTAGATCCAGACCATCACGGGCAGTTTCTTCGCCTTCGGCTTTTCCGGCATCCAGAGGTTGAGATACAGGCAGTCCTCGGATGGCCCCGCGTCTTTGAACACCATGTCGTCGAAGATACGCGCCTGCATCGGTCGCGGCGCGAAATCCACCGCCTGCCGCACGCCGCTCCACGATTCCACCGGTTGCGGTGCTTTCCAGCGTAGTTCGCCCACCGGAGGCGCGGCAAACGGGATGCCCTTGAACGTCCGCACCTCGCCGTCAGGGCTGATGATGCCTTCGATGATCCCGTTTTCCGTTTTCGCCTGCACCCGGCGAAGTTCTTGCGCGGACATGGTCGAGGAGAGGAACGTCCCCGCCACTGCGAGGGCACAGATCAGGAGCTTCATAGGGGAATTGGGGTGCCGAGCCTGTCGCACCACGGCATCAACAGTTTCACGGAAGTTCTCGTTCGGCTCCTCAATTCGTCCGCCGTCTTCGGGGCCGATGAACCAACTGTCGTTGTCTACGGACTGGCGTGGCGTTCCCGGCCATGAGCAGGTTCCCGCGATTTCGCACGAGACCCACGCTTCGGTTGCGCTTCTCGCTGATGGGCTTATGGCGCCAGACCAAAGACTAAGAAAGTAGGCGACGCACCCGGCCTTCGTCGCTGGGCTGGACCCCTCTTGCTCAGGGCCGTTCGCCCCGCTTTGCACCATCAACGCCTTCAAGCCGTTCGTATAAGCCGGCCATGAACAAGCCGTGCTCGGACGGCGCGTCGAATGGCTGCCCGACATGGATTCGAACCATGACTAGGCGAGTCAAAGTCGCCTGTGCTACCATTACACCATCAGGCAGTGATGTGCAGAGCGGTCTACGGTGCGGCGCCGGCCTTTGTGGTCAAGGCCGGAAACAGCCAACCCCGGCGACACGCGCGAACTTCACCGATCTTTCAGCTTCGCGGCGATTTGCGTGACGTGACGGCCCTGGAAACGTGCGATCGCCTTCTCATTCTCGCTCGGCAACCGACTGCCATCGCCGCCGGTGATCGTCGAGGCCCCATAGGGTGAACCACCTGTGATTTCCTTCAGCGTCATCTGCCGCTGCTCCGAATACGGCACGCCCACCACGATCATGCCTTGGTGAAACAAAAACGTCTGCATCCTGATCAGCGTGGTCTCCTGCCCGCCGTGCTGGGTCGCCGTCGACGTGAACACACCCCCGACTTTTCCCACCAACGCACCCGCGCTCCACAACGATCCCGTCGCGTCAAAGAAGGCCTGCATCTGCGCCGCCGCGCTGCCATAGCGCGTGCCGCTGCCGAACAAGATCGCGTCCGCTTCAGGCAGCTTCTTCGGATCTGCGATGGGCACGTGCGCGAACGCCCGCCGCGCCTCCGTCGCGCCCATCTTCTCGATGATTTCCGCCGGCAAGGTCTCCGGCACCTGCAGTAATTCCACCTCGGCGCCCGCGACTTCACGCGCTCCCGCGGCAATCGCTTCCGCCATTTGGTAAACGTGCCCGTAAAGGCTGTGAAACACGACTTTGACTTTCACGCTCATGATCGACTCCTGGGTTTGGCAAACAAGTTCACCGCGCCGGACTCACTGACTGAACCCGTCCCGCGTGCACGGTTCCGGACGCGTCCACCGCCTCGTTTGCCAACTCCGCCGCGACGCGCGCGATCACTGGTCTCCAATCTCCGGCCGCGCCCTGCCGCCACAGCCGCATCGTCGGATACCACGGCGAATTGTCCCGCTCGCGCATCCATCGCCAATCGGCCTCCTGCGGCAACAAGGTCCACGTGCGCACGCCCAGCGCCCCCGCGAGGTGCGCCGCCAGACTGTCCACGGTGATCACCAGATCCATCGCGCGGATCGCCTCCGCCAGCTTCTCCACCGGCGTCACCCTACCCTCACTGCGAAACGGACTCTCCGGTTCGGGATGTTGCTGCAGCGCGAACCATCTCACCCCGCGCACGCTCGTCCACGGCGCCAATAACTCCGGCGCGATCGATCTTCGCGCATCCCAGTCGCCCGCGCGCCACACCACGCCCACCGCAAGTTCCCCCGGCTTCATGCGCGCCCTCACCCATTCCGCGGGCTCTGCGAACAAATACGGCGCGGGGCCCGGCAGCATCTCCAGCGTCACCCGAAAAACATGTCCGAGCTCCATGATTTCCACATCCGCATCGAACTCCACCTCCGGCACTCCATCATGCAGCGGCGTCAACCG
>JAEYQF010000004.1 GCA_023410155.1 Verrucomicrobiota bacterium
CACACGTGATGCCGCCGATCCCCCAGATCCAATCCTATCGTGTATGAGTTTGTGTTCATAAGGCGTGTCTTTGACACCCGCGCTCTCGCGCGGATGCCTCACGCCTTCTCATTCCTACTGGTTCGGCCTTTCGCGTTTCATCCTCTCCGAACCTCCACAATCTCTGATGTGGCGAAATCAAGGTCAGCGGCGCTCGTCACCAGATGCTGACCAATCTTAGCGATCGAATCACCGCCGAGAATCACATCCGAGATCACGCGTCCATTCTTGAGCACAAGAACAACGCGCACCGCTCCATACGAGCACTCGGGAAATGCAGCCACAGTCGACGCGAACTGCGCCGGGATTCGTGGGTAGGAGTGTGGCGTTTCGTCAGCCATCTTTTTGCCGAACAGTGTAATTGGCCTCAACTCAGTTGAGGGTGCTGAGGCTCGGGGGAGTTGAGGAGCCTGTGAGGGTTGGCGGGGTATCGCGCTTCATGCGAAGGAGTTGTTTAGATTATCGATCGTCGAGCGAGAGGAAGCAAGGCCAGCGAAAGATCAACTCACAGGGGCAGCGGAGCGGTGTGGTGATGCGTGTCATAGCGAGTTGCGATCTGCCGGGGGGAGTCGGGGCGAGCGATGGCTGAGAGGCGATACTCCAAAGGCGCTATGGTCCAGTTCGTTAACTACGTAAAAACGCGTAGTTTCGCGGCTGGGCGGGCGTGTGGGGGAACCGGATAAAGCTCAACTCATGACGCCTTTTCACCAGAACGCGGGAGCTGCGGACGAGCGGCAGTCGGTGGACTTTCGCAATTGGGCGGAGGTCCTGGCGAAAGCGGCTTTGCAGGAGGATCTCCGCCGGAATTACAAACGGGAGATCATTCGATTCCTGCGGTTTTGCGGCGCCGAGCACACACCTGCGTCGATTGCCGTGGCGAAGCTCTACCTGGCGCGCCACGCAAAGGGGGCGACAGAGCGGGAGGCGTTGCGCTGGTGGTTTCGCGCGGCGCGGAGCTTGGCGGAGCCTGCTCGCCCGGAAGCCAGACGAAACCTCCAGCGCGACGTGCCTGCGCCGTTGGTGCGACTCGCGCCTCCCCCACTCGCCGAAAATGATCTGGGCGGAGCAGATTGGGAGCGCGCGTTGGTGCAGGCGTTGCGCACGAGGGGGCTTTTGTGGCGAACGGAAAAGACCTACCGCGAATGGGGCTCGCGGTTCGCGGCGAGCCTGGAGGGGAAGTCGCCCTATGCAGCTACGGCCGAGGACGTCGCGGCCTTTCTGACGAAGATTGCAACGGAACAGCGGGCGAGTCGCTCCACGCAGCGGCAGGCTTTGAACGCGATCGTGTTTCTGCTGCAGGAAGCGCTGAAGCGTTCGCTGGGAGATCTCGACTACGTGAAGGCGCGTCCGCGCCCCCGCATGCCGGTGGTGCTGAGTCGCGAGGAGTGCCAGCGGCTGTTCGAGGCGATGGAGGGCACCGCGAAGCTCATGGCCGAATTGATGTATGGCGGCGGACTGCGGCTGATGGAACTGCTGCGGTTGCGTATCCATCATCTGGATATGGACCGTGGGCAGCTGAAGATCTACTCCGGCAAGGGCGACAAGGACCGGATCACCGTGCTGCCGGCGTCGTTGCTCGACCGCTTGCGGGCACATCTGCAGCGGCTCGCTGAACTGCATCAGAAGGATCGCGCGGCAGGGCTGCCCGGAGTCTGGCTGCCGGAGGGCCTCGCGAGAAAGTATGCGCGCGCAGGCGAACAGTGGGAGTGGCAGTGGCTGTTTCCGTCGCGCGAGATCTCCACCGACCCGGCTAGCGGTTTGAAGCGGAGGCATCACGTGCTGGACGGTGCGTTTCAAACCACGATCCGGCGAGCGGCGGCCAAGGCCGGCATCAACAAGCGTGTGACGCCGCATGTGCTGCGGCACTCGTTCGCCACGCATCTGCTCGAGAACGGCGTGGATATCCGGACGGTGCAGGATCTGCTCGGACACGAGAGCGTGGAGACCACTCAAATATATACCCACGTGATGCAGCGACCCGGAGTCGGTGTGCGAAGCCCGCTCGATACGCTCCCGGCGCGCAGCTGAGCCGCTGATCGTCTGGATGGGCGAAGGCTTCGCCCCATCACTTCCGGGGAAGCGAATGAACTTGAAGCGGACCGGGGCAACCAAGCGAGTGAGACACTGCCGCCGAGTCCCGGGACCGCCAAGCTCACAGAACCGGGAAAATGTCCCGGGCTAGCTGGAGGCGCGCCTCCGTTGCACAGTCCGGATCGGGGCAACACGGAGCCGACGGAATTCTCGCCGGCTCAACGAGCGCCCAAAATGATGCAACACCCAGCCGGCGAGAGCCCAGCGGGGGCGACGCGTTACACGACGAATGGATTGTAGCGACGCTCGTTCTCCACCGTGGTCATCGGACCATGCCCTGGACACACGATCGTCTCCGGAGGTAAACCCGCCAGCACTCGCCGGAAATTCTCCAGGAGCTGGCGATGACAGAAATGTGCACCTCCGACCGAGCCGGCGAAGAACAAGTCGCCCGAGATCAGGATCGGCGTGGCGCGGGGGAGGTGCCGGGATTCCACCAAGTAGCAATTGTGCGCCGAGGCGTGCCCCGGCGTGCTGAAGACCCGCACGGAACACATCGAGAAATCCTTTCGTTCGCCCTCGCGCAGCGGCTGCGTGCACGGCGCCTTTGCACCCGCTGGGCAGAAGGCCGCCCGCACCGAGAAGCGGTCCACCACGTCGCACAGCCCGCCGGCATGCTCGCCTTCCACGTGCGTGAGGAAGACGCCCTCGAGCGCGCGGACGTTGGCCGGCCAGCTTTGCAGGAGTGCCTCCACCCGAGGTCCGGTGTCGAACAAGATGCCCGAGCCAGACTGAGGCTCCGAGATGACATAGGCGTTGGCCACGCCGATGCCATGTGGCATCCGCAGCGCATCGATACGGAAAGGCGCACAGGGCAACTCCGGCAGCGGATACGTGCCGCAGCCGAGCGCACAAAGGCCGACCTCGTTGAGCTCCAGGATGCCCGCGAGCCTGCGCAGTTCCTCGCACGTGAGATCCGAACGATAATCCACCGCATCCGCGATGCGCGCCGGGGCGAGCCCCGCGCGCGCGGCCGCCTCCTCTTCCGTGAGGCCGGCGTGGCGCATCGCCTTTTCCAAGACGTCGCCGAGTTCATCCTCCATCGGTGCAGCGGGAATCGGCATGGAGCGCCGAGCGTAGCGCAGGCCCGCGGCCCTGCAAAATGTTTTTGTTTTTTCGGCCGCGGCTCCCAGCGTCGTTGCCCATGGATCCCGTCCAGAAGGAAGTCCTCGAAATTTTCACCCGCACGCGCGCGCTCCAGGAGGGACACTTCGTCCTCCGCTCCGGATTGCACAGCGGGCACTATTTCCAATGCGCGCAGGTGTGCCAGCAAATGGACGCCGTGGAGCGGCTGGCCCAGCTGCTGAGCGCGAAGCTCAGCTCGCTTTCGTTCACGACCGTCCTCGCGCCGGCGATGGGCGGCCTGGTCATTGGCCAGGAGCTGGCGCGCCAGACGAAGAGTCGGTTCATCTTCGCCGAAAAGGAGAACAACGTGCTGGTGATGCGCCGCGGTTTCCTGCTCGCGCCCGGCGAACGCGTGCTGATCGCCGAGGATGTAGTCACGCGCGGCGGTCGCGTGCTCGAGTGCATCGAGATCGTGAAGAAAGCCGGCGGCGTGCCCGTCGCCGTCGCGATGCTGGTCGACCGCAGCGCCGGCGCCGCGCGGTTCGAGATCCCGGCGGTGTCGCTGCTGGAGCTCAGTTTCCCCACCTACCCGGCCGATGCGGTGCCGGAAGCGCTCGCGCGCATTCCGATCCAGAAACCCGGCAGCTGAGTCGCCGCCGGTTTCGCGTCGGCGTATTCAGCGGACCAATACGCTCACCACCTGCGCCTGTCCGCGCTGGTAAACGAACAACATGTGGCGACCGGGCGTGAGCGCCGCCCGTGCACTGGCAAGATCGGTGATGTGGCGGCGGTCTATCTGCATGATCACGGCCCCGGGCCCGATCCGGTCTGCGAACGGAGACTCTTCCGTCACATCGCTTACCAGGAGGCCGTTCACCCGATACGGAATCCGCAGATGCTGTTTCAGCTCGGGCGTCAGCGGCACCACATCGACTCCCGGCAGCAGTTCGTTGGGCTTTTCGTCGAGACGCCCGAGCGTGACGGGCACCTCGAGCGTTTTGCCGTCGCGCACGAGTTTCACCGTCACCGTCGAGCCGGGTGCTCCTTCGGCGACGAGCACGCGGTAGAGCTGCGGCGACGTCACGGGCCGTCCATCGATCGCCACGATCACGTCACCGCGTTTGAACCCCGCGTCTTCAGCGGCGCTCTCGGGCAGGACATCCGTCACGAGCACACCACGCACATCCGCAGTGAGCCCCATCGCCCGCGCGTTTTCGGGCAACAGCTCTTCGACCTCCACGCCGAGATCGCCGCGCGCGACGACACCCGTGGCCACCAGACTGCGCAAAACGGAAACCGCCAGGTTCACCGGGACAGCGAGACCGATGCCGATGTTGCCGCGCGACGGCGTCACGATCGCGCTGTTGATGCCTACGAGGCGGCCCATCGCATCGACGAGTGCGCCACCGGAGTTTCCGAAGTTAATGGCCGCGTCCGTCTGGATGAAGCTCTCGTAGCCGGACACATCGCTCAACAAACCCACCGAGCGCCCCGTGGCGGACACGATGCCCATCGTGACCGTTTGCCCGATGCCCAGCGGATTACCGACCGCGAAGACCACGTCGCCCACGCGCAATTTCTCGCTGTCCGCGATCGTGACGCTCGGGAGATCCGTGCCCTCGATCTTGATCACCGCGATATCGGTCTTGGGATCCGCGCCGACCACACGCGCGATGAGTTCACGCCCGTCGGGCAACGCGACCTTCAACTCGTCCGCGCCCTGGACGACATGGTTATTCGTGAGGATATAACCGTCGGTCGTGACCAGCACGCCCGAGCCGAGCCCCTCCTCGCTGCGTTCGCGTTCGGCTTCGGGAGCCACGCCGAAGAATTCGCGAAACAGCGGACTCAGGCGCAGCCGCTCGCGGATGATCTTCTTCGAGTAAACGGAGACCACCGCCTTCTGCACCGGCTCGAGCACATCGGCATAGCTGACGATCGGCACCTTCGCGCTCGGCGTCACCGGCGAAGAATCGATCTGCAAAGCCGGCTCCTTTGGCGAAGGTTTCGCGCGCGGCGCGGAATCGCGCTCAGCGGCCAGCGCCGAGAAGCAGAGACCTGGAACAACGAGAATGCTCAACCATTTCAACGGGAGACGCATGCTCCTCCACTACTTAACGCCCGACCGAGTGCAAATCCGACTCGCACCCGAGTCGGGACTGAGTCCGGACCGAGTCGGGACACGTTGCGGACCGGGTCGAGCATGAGTGCGGACCGGGTCGAGCCACGGTTCGGATGGAGTCGCACCACGGCGCGGCGCGACTCGGGACCGTTAGAAGCCTTTGATCCGGAAAAGACCGGTCACGCTCTCGTTGCTGTTGATGCGAATGATCGCCTGACCGAGCAGCTTGGCGATCGAGAGGACGGTGATCGGCAGGCCGCGTGTGTCGACGGGCGTGGAGTTGGTCGTGATGAGTTCGTCGATCACGCCAGCGCGGAGGCGCTCGTAGGCGACCTCGTTGAGGATGCAGTGGCTGACCGCGGCGGTGATGCGGGCCGCGCCGTGTTCGCGCAGCAGCTTGGCTGCGGCGGTGAGCGTGCCAGCGGTTTCCGTGATGTCGTCGACGAGGAGGACGTCGCAGCCGGCGACATCGCCGACGACGTTCATCGCCTCGACCGTGGTGGCGCTCTTGCGCTTTTTCGCGACCAGGCCGAGGCCGGCACCGAGCACATCGGCGTAGGCGGCGGCCATCTTCATACCACCGACATCGGGCGAGCACACGACGAGGCTGCGCTCGGGTTTGCTCTTCGAGAAGTGCTCGAAGAAGACGGGTGAGGCGTAGAGGTGATCGACCGGGATGTCGAAGAAGCCCTGAATCTGCTGGCTGTGCAGATCCATGGTGAGGATGCGCGTGGCTCCGGCCGCGACGAGGAGGTTGGCCACGAGCTTGGCGGTGATGGGCACGCGAGGCTGGTCCTTACGATCCTGCCGGGCGTATCCATAAAATGGTAACACCGCGGTGATGCGGTTCGCCGAGGCGCGGCGCGCTGCATCGATCATGATGAGCAGCTCCATCAGGTGGTGATTGGAGGGCGGGCAGGTCGACTGGATGATGAAAACATCGTGGCCGCGGATGTTTTCGTTGATCTTCACGAACGACTCGCCGTCCGGAAAGCTGGTGACCGTGGCTTCGCCGAGCGGGACGCCGATCGAGCGGCAGATTTCCTCCGCGAGCGCGCGATTCGAGTTGCCGGAGAAGATTTTTAAGCGGGATTCGCCCATGGCCCATCCTGCGCCTAGAAGGGCATCAGGCGAAAGACTTTTTTAGCTGCGCCTCCAGAGCTTCGACTTTCTGAAAGAGTTCCGGCAGCCGACGCGTCAGAATGGCGATGCGGCGCTCGAGCATGTAGGGCATGTGGGGATTGCCGTTGATGAAGGCGCCCGCGGGGACGTCAGTATTGATGCCGGTTTTGCCGCCGGCCTTCACGCCCTTGCCGATGGTGATGTGGCCGACGGTGCCCACCTGACCGCCGAGCACCACGTAGTCCTCGAGGGTGGTGCTGCCCGAAATGCCGACTTGCGAGCAGATCATGCAGTGCCGGCCGACGACGACATTGTGAGCGATTTGCACGAGATTATCGATCTTGGTCCCCTGCCCGATCACCGTCTGGCTGAAGCGGGCGCGGTCGATGGTGGTGTTGGCGCCGATCTCGACGTCGTCATGGACGACCACCTGGCCGACTTGCGGGACCTTCTGGTGTCGCCCTTCGGCGAACTCGTAGCCGAACCCGTCGGAGCCGATCACGGCTCCGGGCTGGAGTTGCACGCGCTGGCCGAGCACGCATTCGGCGGCAACGATCGAGCCTGGCATGAGCCAGCAGGCGTCGCCGATGCGAGCTGCGCGTCCGACGAAAACGTGAGCCTGCAAATGCGTGCCGGCTCCGATCACGGCATCCTGCTCGACGACGCACAAAGGCCCGATGGTCGCCGTGGGCGAAATGGTGGCGCCGGGGGCGATGGATGCGGTCGGATGGATGCCCGGCGCAGGTTTCGGCCAGAGCGCTTGCTCGACCCGGGCACAGACGAGTGCGAGGGCAGCGGAGGGATTCTCGACCAGCAGGAAGACTTGGTCGGGCTTCGGCGTGCCGACGTAATCGAGCGGCAACAGGATCACAGAGGCGGCGGAGTCGGCAACGGCGGACCGATACTTGACGTTGCCGAGAAACGATAGATCTCCGCTCTGGGCCGTCTCCAGGGAGGCGATGCGGCGGACCACCACATCGGTGGAGCCGCGAGTCTCGCGCGGCTGGACGATCACCGCGAGGTCGGACACTGAGAACGAAACCTTCATGACGGGAGCGTGGGAGAACCCGGTGAGCGTGCAATTCCGCAAGCGTGGCGGACCCCAGAAAAGAAAAAACCCCGCTCCGGAGGGAGCGGGGTCGGTGGAAAAGCCGTGATCAGTTCTTCGGCGCGGCGCCGGGGAAACGGATCTGAGGGGTGTCGCTGTTCGCGGGAGCGGCCGCGGGAGACGCGGGCGTGGTCGCGGCGGGAGCGGGAGCTGCAGCAGCACCGGCCGGGCGGTCCTTATTGATCTCCTTGGCGACCTCGTCGGTGATCTCGAAGGAGGTGTCGCTGTAGAGGATGTTGGAGACGCCGATGAGGGTCGGGCCGGACTTGTCGAGGACGAGCGTCGCGCCCTTGCGCTTGGCGAGGTCGACGGCGACCTTGCTGATCTCCTCGATCATCAGGCTGCGGAAGGTCTGCAGGCGCTGCTGGAGCGAGTTGCGGGTGTTGGCTTGGAAGCTCTGGACCTCCTGCTGCTTGCGCTGGATGTCCTCGAGGACCTTCTGCGCTTCGCCCTGGGCCTTGGTCTTGGCGTCGGCGGTGGCGGCGGGGTTGTTGGATTGATCGACGAGGTCCTTGTAGCGCTCGACGAGAGCATTGCCCTCCTTGTTCAGGCGATCGAGTTCCTCCTGGGCCTTCTGTTCGTCGGCGCGCAATTTGGCGTTCTGGGCCTCGGTCTTATAGTGGCCGTCGTAGAGCTTGGCCATATCTACGATCGCGATCTTCGTCGCCGGCTGCGCTTGGGCAACGAGCGAGGCTCCACCGAGGGAGGCCGCGATCAGCAGGGAATGAATGAGTTTTTTCATGGATGGGTTTTGGAGAGCAAAGGGCGAAGCTAGGAGAAATCAGTAGCGCGTGCCAAAGGAAAAGTTGAACTGATTGCCTTCCTTGGCGCGCTTATCACGGCTGGTAAGCGGAATACCGAAGTCGAGACTCAGCGGAGAACCAGCGACGAAGAGACGGATACCGAAGCCGAAGTTGTCCGTGAAATTGGTGGGCGCGAAGTCGTAAGCGTCGCTGTTCACGAAACCGGCGTCGTAGAAGATGGCGAAGCGGACGGGGCTGACGATATCGAGGGAGTATTCGGCGCTGAAGAAGGCGTAGCTCTTACCGCCAATCACCTCGCCGAATTCGTCACGAGGGCTGACGCGGCGATACTCGTAACCGCGGAGGGTCGTAGGACCGCCGAGATAGAACTTGTTGTAGTAAGGAACGTCGGTGCTGTTGCCGTAGTTCTCAATCACACCGCCGCGCGCGATGAGGCTCAGCACCTGGGTCTGCGCTTCGAAGAGCGGAAAGAACTGGGCGCCACGGAGCTCGAGCGAGTAGAAATCGTGATCGCCACCGAGCGGACCACCGGCCACGGCGGTGTTAAACTCGAGACGATTGCCGCGCGTGGTGTTGATGATCTTGTCGCGGGTGTCGCGAAGGAGCTGGAAGCCCACGCGTGAGACCGCGTTGTCACCGGCGAGCGCACGGAGCGTCGGAGAAGCGTTGGGGGAAAGGTTATCGATCGAGATGATGGTGTAGCCGTAGGAGAGGCGTCCCTCGAACAAGCCGAAGAGCCGCTTGCGCATGTAAACCTCACCACCGGTGTCCACTTCGGTGTAAAATGCGCTGTTATACTCCGAGGTGGTGCGGAAGAGCTGGAAGCCCACGGCGAGCTGGCGCTCGAGGAACCACGGCTCTTCGAAGTTGAGCGAGACCTCGCTGGAGAGGGATCCGAGCGAGAGCTTCAGGCGAAACTTCTGACCGTCGCCCTGGAAGAACGAGCGGCGGTTGAACAAATCGAAATTACCCTGGGACAACTCGGCGAACACGGTCGCACGCTCCAGCGAGCTGAAACCGGCACCGAAGGAGAGATTACCCGTGCGGGCCTCCTTGACGGAGATGCGCATGTTGCGGCGGCCGGGGATGTTGGTCTCCTGCGGCGTCACGCTCACATCTTCGAAGAAGCGGGTGTTCTCGAGCTTGAGCTTCGAGATCTTCATGCGGACCGAGTCGAACACGTCGCCCGGGCCCAGCGCCAATTCGCGGATGATGACCGTGCTCTTGGTCTTCGTATTGCCCTCGATGATGATCGACTCGACGTTGAAGCGCTCGCTCTCGGTGATCTCGTATTGGATGTCGATGTTGCCCGTCGCGACGTTGGGTTTGCGGATGAGGCGCGCGGTGGTCTCGAGGTAGCCGTCGCGCCCGTAGAAGTCCTCGAGGCGCTCGATGTCCTTATCCAACTTCGAAGGCGCGAAAATGGTGCCGGGGCGGCGGCGGATGACGCGCTTCAACAGCGCGGTCGGATGAAGCTTGTTGCCCGTGAACGTGACGTCGCCCACGCGATAGCGGCGGCCTTCCTTGATCGCGATCGTGAGGACCAGGCGGGTGGGCGACGGATACTCGAAGTTGACCTGATCCGGAGCAATCTCGACATCGAGATAGCCAAGCTCGCGGTAATAGTCGCGGAGCTTCTCCAGATCGTCCTCGAACTGGTCGTCCTTCAACCGGCCGCTGCCCGTGATCCAGGACCACATCCACCAACGGCGCGTCTCCATCTGCTTGCGCAGGCGCTTCGACTTGACGTGATCGTTGCCGGTGAAGCGAACCTGCGCGATGCGAACCTTCTCACCTTCGCGAATCTTGAAGATGACGGTGCCGAAACTCGTGTCGCGGTTGCGATCGATGGTGTAGCTGACCGAGGCCTGGTGATAGCCGGTCTTCTGGTAATACTCGCGAATCTTTTGTGCGTCCTCCTTCACCTGGCGCTCGTCGAGCGAGGTGTTCGGACGAGTCTTGGTTTCCCTCTCGAGACGGCCCGTGCGGACCCTCTTGTTGCCATCGAAGCGGATCGCCAGGACGCGGTATTTCGGCGTGAGCTCGACCACGAGGTTGACGATCGAGCCGCGGGTGTCGCGTTTGATCTCGATGAACTCGAAAAGTCCGGTGCGGTAGAGCGAACGGATGTCGTTGTCCAACACCGCATCATCGAGCTCGGCGCCCTCACGAATCTGCATGTTGGCGCGAACCACCTGCTCGTCGACGATGGCGGTGCCGACGAACCTCACGTTCACCGATCCGACGCGATAAACCGGCTCCGTTTGCGCCCAGGCCCGGACTCCGAATCCGGTGCACAACAACAAGAAAACGAAAAGGAACGAGGCGACCCGGCGCAGCGGGTTACTGGGTAAAGTTTTCAAAGCGGGTAATGTCTCGGAGGAACGTGAGCTTCAATTCTCCTACCGGGCCGTTTCGTTGCTTGGCAACGATTAACTCGGCGGAATCCGCCGCGACTTGGAATTTCTCGTCGGCGTCTTTTGGGCGGGCCAGCATCAGGACAACGTCAGCGTCTTGCTCGATCGATCCGGACTCGCGCAAGTCCGCCAGTTTTGGCGTGCGGTTTTCCTTTTCGGAGGAGCGATTGAGCTGGGATAATACAAGCACCGGAACGTTCAGTTCCTTCGCGAGCGACTTCAATCCGCGCGACGCTTCAGCGACCTGCTGTTCGCGCGGCACCTTGGGATCGGTCGGACTCAGCAACTGCAGGTAATCGACCATGATGAACCCGAGCGGATTGCGGGCATGGATGCGCCGCGCCTTGGCCCGCAGCTGCATGATCGAGAGCGCGCTGGAATCATCGATGTAGATCGGCGCCTTGGAAAACTCGTCGGCCACGGCCAGCAGCCGCTGCTGCTCTTCGCCATTTTTCGAGAGCAGGCCGTCGCGCAGCAGTTTCATGTTCACCCGCGCGCGGGAGCACAGCATACGCAGCGCGAGCTGCGAGGCACTCATTTCGAGCGAGAACAACAACACCCCCGCCGGATCGCCTCGCTTGGGCATCGCAGCGGCCTCGGCGAAATTGAGCGCGAGCGAGGTTTTGCCCATCGAAGGACGCGCCGCCAAGATGATCATTTCCTGTCGTTGGAAACCCCACAGGAGCGCATCGAGATCCTTGAAACCGGACGACACGCCGGTCATCTCGCCCTTCTTCATCATCATCTTGGTGATGACGTTCATCGCCTCTCGCGTGGGCTCGCGCATCTGCTTGGCGCTTTCGCTCACGCGGTTCTGCGTCACGGCGAAGAGCTTCGTCTCGACCTGATCGACAAACTCGTCGATCCCGCCGGAGAAGTTGAAACAGTCCTCCACCGCGCCCGTGCCGGCTTTGATGATGTCGCGCAGGAGACTGAGCTCGCGGACTTTTTCGATGAAGTAACCGGCCTGCGCCGTCGTCGGGATCCGGCTGCTGACCTGCGTCAGGAACGCGTAGCCGCCGACCTCTTCCAGCTGCTTCGAGGTCTTGAGTTCCTCGGCCAAGATCGAGACGTCGATGGGTGTCTGACGGTTGTAGAGATCGACCAGCCGATCATAGATCACACTGTGCGCGTGGAGGTAAAACGACTCGGCCCGCAGCCGCGCCTCCAGGCAGCGTGAGATCACGTCGGCCCCATCGAGCAAGCAACAGGAGAGGAGATACTCCTCCGCCTCGATACTGTGCGGCATCGTCCGGGAAAGGACGGCGGGAGTCTCGGCTCGACGGGAAAATTTCGGAGCTTCTTCGACCATGCTGAACGGGAGAGTCAGGGCTCTCGCACCAACCCCGGCAACACGTGCTTATTCACAATCGGTGCGCAAAACGACAGAGGCCGCGTCCGAAGACGCGGCCTCTGTAAAACGATCACCCAGGAGCTTATTTGTTCTCCTCGGTCGCGACCGGCTCGATCGGGTTCTCGGAGACGACGTCGAAGTTGAGGTCGACCGAGACGTCGGCGTGCAGTTTCACCTTTACGGTGTGCTGGCCGAGGGTCTTCACCGGCGTGTGCAGGTGGATGCGCTTCTTCTCGATCTCGAGGCCGTTCGCCACGAGCTTGTCGTGGATGTCATTGGCCGTGATCGCGCCGAACATCTTGCCGCCCTCGCCGGTCTTCACCGCGAACGCGAGGCTCGTCTTCTCGAGCTTCTTGGCGATCTCCTGCGCACCGCTGAGTTCCTGCGCTTCGCGCTCGGCGCGGCGCTTCTTCAGCGACTCGACCTGCTTGCGGTTCGCGCGGGTGAGCGGAACGGCGATGCCGCGGGGGAGAAGGAAGTTGCGGGCATAACCAGCGCGGACTTTGACCTGATCGCCTTCGCCGCCGAGGTTTTCGACGGGCTTCACAAGGAGGATTTCACTTTGGGCCATGGGACGGGTTGTTTTGAAAACGTTGGGCGACCTGCGCTAAAGGATCAGGTCAGAAGGTTACTCGTG
>JAEYQF010000066.1 GCA_023410155.1 Verrucomicrobiota bacterium
CCCCTTTACCCTGGACATCGCCCATTGATCGGTGTTGGTTCGCGATCGAATAACGATCGCCATGGAAACCCTCAAGACTGTTGCGCTCATCATCCACATCATCGGTGGAAGCGTCGCACTGCTTACCGGCCTGTTCAATATGATCGCTCGCAAAGGCGGTGAGCGTCATCGCAAGGCCGGCGGTCTTTTCGCCTGGTCGATGTATGCGGTGGCATTATCGGCATTGGTGCTTTCGGTTCCCATCGGAAGCACTTTCTTCTTCTGCCTGGGTGTCTTCACGTTCTACCTGACCTGGAACGGGCAGCGATCGGCGGCGCAGAAGGCAGTGGTCTTCGATCCGATCGACAGAGCGATCCTCGCTATCGGTTCGATCAACACGTTAGCCATGCTGCTTCTAGGTAATGCGATCCTCTTCGGTCTAGGCATCTTGAGCGCCACGCTCGTGGTCCGGGAGATCATCCTGTTCTTCAAGGTGCGAAAGGGTGCAATGCTTCCGCCCAACACTTGGCTCGTGCGCCACATCGGCATGATGGTAGGCAGCTACATCAGCACGCTCACCGCATTTCTGGTGGTGAATTGGGATGGCATAGGGCCGTACTGGATCCCCTGGGCGTTGCCACCATCGGTACTGGTGCCATATATCATCTGGTGGAGCAGGAAAGTCCCGGGTCGCCGCCGATCTCCCGGCAAGGTGGTCACCGCCGCTGCCCTGTTGCTCCCGTTGATCTCGATCGGGCAGCCTTATGTGGATGGTGGGAATACGCGCCATCAGGCCGGGGATCCTGGCGGGTTGGGACATCCGTCCCGATCGGCTGCGATCATTCCTGCTTCGTACACAACTCAGATATGTGATCGGTGATGCACTGCGTGCAAATGGAATGTCGACCCGTACCGATCAGCTGGAAGTGGATTTCATTCAATTGGTGGTCTTTCCTGGAAGAGCCTTCTGATCGAGTTCGATCTGTTCCAACAGGATCCCCTCCTTGCTGTACCGCACGATCTTCACCTGTTCGCCTTCTTCATTGTAGAACGACCAATCGTTCACCGGCACGCCATCCTTGTACCAGCCTGTATAGAATATGGCGCCGTTGGGGTGATGCACCGTGGTAGGTCCCTGTTGTATCCCATTGATGAACGTACCACGGCTGCGCAGCGTTCCATCGGGGAAATACGATTCCCAGCCACCTTCACGGACCCCATCCACCATTTCTCCACGCATGATCACGTTGCCGCTCTTATCCCTGATCTCATGGATCCCTTCCGAAGTAAGAGTGTCCTTAACAGGCGATGCCGGATCCGGCACCTTCACTGTTCCGGGGTCTTGATCGCATGCCGCGGCGAGGGAGAAGAGTAGCGGGAAAAGAAAGTGTTTCATCGTCATTTCTTTCGTTCCACCGTAAGATGCACCAGGCCTTCCAGCGCATTGCGTACTTCGTTCTGTGGAAATGTGTGAAGTTCCTTCAAGGCCAGATCGCGATAGTTGTACATGCGCTCCTTCGCGTGCGAGATCCCGCCTGCTTCCTTCACCATCGCCACCACGCGGGCCACGGCCTTTCCATCATCGTTCCGGTTCTTCACCACGTTCACCATCCAGCGCCGATCGGCCTTTGACACGTTCTGCAATGCATGGATCAAGGGAAGGGTCAGCTTCTTTTCCTTGATGTCCAGCCCGCTGGGTTTACCGGTCTCCTCACCACTACCATAATCGAACAGATCGTCCTTTATCTGGAACGCTATGCCGGTGTACTCACCGAAAAGCCTCATGCGTTCCACCTCATTCGCGGAACGTTGTGCGGCATTGGTCCCACTGGCACAACATGCCGCGATCAGGCTTGCGGTCTTTTTCCGGATGATGTCGAAGTACACCTCCTCACTGAAATTCAGGTCCCTGGACTTTTCCAGTTGCAGCAGCTCGCCTTCGCTCATCTCCCGCACGCTGTTGCTTACGATCCTGAGGAGCTCGAATTCTCCCTTATCTATTGCGAGCAACAATCCGCGGCTCAGCAGATAATCTCCCACGAGCACGGCGATCTTGTTCTTCCAAAGCGCGTTGATGCTGAAGAATCCACGCCGCAACGGACTTCCATCGATCACGTCATCATGCACCAAAGTGGCGGTGTGGAGCAGCTCGATCAATGAGGCCGCAACGAAGGCACTTTCATTGACCGGCCCGAACATACGTGCGCTGAGAAGGGTGAACATCGGGCGCATCTGTTTACCCTTGCGCTTCACGATGTAATGCATGATGCGGTCCAGCAATGCCGCCCTGCTCCGCATCGCTTCACGGAAGTGCGGCTCAAAGGCCTTCATCTCCCCGGCGATCGGCCGCTGGATCTCTTCAATGGACATCATGCTGGGCCAAATATCGGGATCGGGCTGTTGAGGCTCATCCGATCCATTGTTGTACGGACCGCGATCACCGATATATCTTCGTTGGGCATGATCCCCTTTACCTGGGCCCGTCTCCCTGTCCTCACTTTGTTGCTCATTTTCACAATCCGGGGGATCGCGCAGGAGACCAAGCCGCGTGTCATCCTTTACAAGGACCGGCTGGCGCAGGAATTCGATACGGTGGACGTGGTGAAGAACGTGGTGAAGGCGAATCCGCTATTGTTCTTCCGTGGCGAGGTGCCGCTCTATTATGAAAGAGCGTTGACCCATAAGCTGAGCGTAGAACTGGCCGTGGGCGTGACCTTGCGGAATTATCTGGCGATGAGCTTCGCCGGCGATGATGCGGATGATTTCGGCGCGGGCACGGAGATAGTACCGAACATCAGTTACCAGGGCGGCTTGCGGTGGTATTTCACCGAGGACCTTGAGCCGCAAGGCTGGTATGTTCAACCATCCTTCGGACATCTGCGGTATGAAAAAGCCATCCTCGTACGCCAACCGGACGGCACGTTCATCGAAGACGCGCGCCTGCATGATGTGCGTACCTATAATGATATCCGCATGCTTTTCGGGTACCAGATGCTCAGCTATTCCAGCAACTGGCTTTTCGACTTTTATGGCGGAATTGCCTTTCGCGACCGCCACATGATGGTGGTGCAGGAACGGATCGATCTGACACAACAGCCTGCCACCTATACATATGATGTAGAGGAGCGAAAGGACCGGATACCCGCCGTGTTCCTTGGCGCGAAGGTCGGGATAGGATTCTAGAAGACATCTCAAAATACCCTTCGGGCTACGCACGGGTCTCTTTCGCTCATACTTCGTTGTGAAAGTCCTTACAG
>JAEYQF010000077.1 GCA_023410155.1 Verrucomicrobiota bacterium
ATCAAGTCCGGCGACTGGGCGGCCGCCCTCGAAATCGCCCACCAGCAGGTGGAGAGCGGTGCCAATGTGATCGATATCAACGTCGACGAGGCGCTCATCGACGGCGAGGCGACGATGGTGAAATTCCTGAACCTCATCGCCGCCGAACCCGACATCGCGCGCGTCCCGGTCATGCTGGATTCCTCGAAGTGGTCCGTGCTCGAGGCCGGACTGCAGTGCCTCCAGGGAAAGGGAATCGTCAACTCCATCTCCCTCAAGGACGGCGAGGCCGAATTCCTCCGCCGGGCGCAATTGCTCATGCGTTACGGCGCCGCCGCGGTGGTCATGGCGTTCGACGATCAGGGCCAGGCCGCGACCCGTGATGATAAGGTGCGCATCTTCACGCGCGCCTACCGGCTGCTCGTGGACCGCATCGGCTTTCCGCCGGAGGACATCATTTTCGACCCGAACATCCTCACCGTCGCGACGGGCATCGAGGAGCACAACAATTACGCCGTCGATTTCTTCGAGGCCACGCGGATCATCAAGCAGACGCTGCCCGGCGCGAAAGTCAGCGGCGGCGTGTCCAACGTCTCGTTCTCCTTCCGCGGCAACAATCCCGTCCGCGAGGCGATTCACACGGTCTTCCTTTATCACGCGATCCGCGCTGGCCTCGACATGGCGATCGTCAACGCGGGCATGCTCGGCGTTTACGAGGAAATCCCGCGCGATCTGCGCGATCTTGTCGAAGATGTGCTGCTCAACCGTCGTCCCGACGCGACGGAACGCTTGGTGAAATTCGCCGACGAGTTGAAAGCGCAACAAGGCGGCGCGTCGAAAACGGAGCAGAAGGAGGATCTCGCCTGGCGTAGCGCGTCCGTCGAGGCACGTTTGTCGCACGCGCTGGTGAAGGGCATCGATCAATTCATCGAGCAGGACACCGAGGAGGCGCGACAGAAGTATCCACGTCCCTTGGACATCATCGAGGGACCGCTCATGGACGGCATGCGCGTCGTCGGTGATCTCTTCGGTGCGGGCAAAATGTTTTTGCCGCAGGTCGTGAAGTCCGCGCGCGTGATGAAGAAGTCCGTCGCCTACCTGACCCCGTTCATGGAAGAGGAGAAAAAGCGCGCCGTCGCCGCGGGCGGAGCCGCTCGCCCGAACGGCAAGTTCCTCATCGCGACGGTCAAGGGCGACGTCCACGACATCGGCAAGAACATCGTCGGTGTCGTGCTCGCGTGTAACAACTACGCGGTCATCGATCTCGGCGTCATGGTGCCCTGCGACAAGATTCTCGCCAAAGCCCGCGAGATCGGCGCCGACGTGATCGGACTCTCCGGACTCATCACGCCGTCGCTCGACGAGATGGTGCACGTCGCAAAAGAGATGAAGCGTGAAGGCTTCACCGTGCCGCTGCTGATCGGCGGCGCCACGACGAGCGCCGCGCACACCGCCGTGAAAATCGCGCCCGAATACGAGCACGGCGTCGTCCACGTGCTCGACGCCTCGCGCGTCGTCAACGTCGTGAGCGCCCTGCTCTCGCCTGAGCAGAAGCCCGCCTACCTCGCGGAAAACGCCGCGAAACAAGAACGCCAGCGCGAGGAATTTCACGCGCGTCGTTCGCGCAAGCCTCTGCTCTCGCTCGAGCAGGCGCGCGCACGCAAACAGACCTTCGATTGGGCCACGATCGACATCCCGCGTCCCGAATTCCTCGGCACGCGCATCTTCTCCACGGATCGGTCTCTCAACCCTCAACTCTCAACTCTCAACCTCAATGAACTCGTCGAGTTCATTGATTGGGGCCCGTTCTTCTCCGCGTGGGAGTTGCACGGTCGTTTCCCGCAGATTCTCGAAGACGAAGTCGTCGGCACTGAAGCGAAGAAGCTCTTCGCGGACGCGCAGAAACTCCTCGAGCGCATCGTAAGCGAAAAACTCTACACCGCGCGTGCGGTGATTGGTTTCTGGCCGGCGAACTCCGTCGGCGACGACATCGAAGTTTACACCGACGAATCGCGCAGTCGCGTGCTGACGACGTTTCACCAACTGCGTCAGCAGCTCGAGAAACCGGCGGATCAGTTCAACCACTGCCTTGCCGATTTCATCGCGCCGAAGGACAGCGGCCGCCTCGACTACATCGGCGGTTTCGCAGTCACCGCGGGCCACGGCGTCGAGAAACTCGCGGCCGAGTTCAAAGCCAAACACGACGACTACAATGCGATCATGGCGCAGGCGCTCGGCGACCGCCTCGCGGAGGCGATGGCGGAATATTTCCACAAACAGGCGCGCGTCGCGTGCGGCTACGGCAAAGACGAGAACCTCTCCAACGAGGATCTCATCCGCGAACGCTACCGCGGGATTCGCCCCGCGCCGGGCTATCCCGCGTGCCCGGACCACACGGAGAAACCGATCCTTTTCCAACTGCTCGACGCAACGAACGCCACCGGCATCTCGCTCACGGAGAGTTGTGCGATGGCGCCCGCGAGCAGCGTAAGCGGCTGGTATCTCAATCATCCCGACTCGAAATACTTCGGCGTGGGGAAACTCGGTCGCGATCAAGTCGAGGACTACGCGAAGCGCAAAGGCCAGACGCTCGACGAAGCAGAGAAGTGGCTCGCTCCGTATCTGGATTACTGAGGATCTCTCCGTGACCGACGAAGAAACAGACATGGCGGTGCACCATCGTTTGGTTCGCCAGCTCATCGAGCGCGGTCGGATCGCACCGCCCGCGGATCTCGCGTCAGAGCTGCGTCTCGATCGGTCAGAACTGAAGGCGTCTTTCCTGCGCCTCGCCTCGAGCCACTCACTCGTGCTGCATCCGCATAGCGATGAGCCATGGGTGATCCACCCCTTCTCGTTGTCTCCGACTCACACGTGGGTCGCGCGCGGCGAAGGGGGTTGGTGGGCCCCCTGTCTGTGGTGCGGTTTCGGGATCGCGAATCTAGTGGGAGGCGACGTCACGATTCATTGTCGAATCGGCGGCGAGGCCGAAGCAGTCCAGATCCTCGTGCGGAATGGTGAGCCCGCAGAGACAGGACTCTGGGCCCACTTCCCCGAGCGTCCGGCGCTCGCGTGGAACAATGTGCATCACTTCTGCGCGCGCCTTCTGCCGTTTCGCCTGCAGAACGACGTCGGGGTGTGGGCTGAGCGACATGGCTTCGCTCTCGGCCAGGTGTTGCCTGTGTCGCAGCTGGCCGATCTCGCGCGGCGATGGTATGGCCGCCACGCCGATCCGTTCTGGCGCAAGGCCACGGTGGAGGAAGCCTCAGAAATCTTCACCGCAGCCGGCCTGACCGGCGAGTTCTGGCAGCTCGCCCCGCGCCCCGGCGCCTTCTGAGCCTGCGCGTTTCGCAGTGCCCCTGAACCGGGGCGGCCCGACATCGCGATCGCGCCGCAGTCCGCGTTGGGAATGGTTCCCTCCAAAAAGGCCCGAAGTGGTCCTTATG
>JAEYQF010000169.1 GCA_023410155.1 Verrucomicrobiota bacterium
GGCCGCGATCGGTCCCGCCCTTTATGAAAAGGTCAAGGCCACCAGCCTCGCCCTTTATCAATTCGGACACGACCGTGCCCGCCAGGCCGGCATGATCCTCGCGGATACGAAGTTCGAGTTCGGCACCGATGAGGCGGGCAACCTCGTTCTGATCGATGAAGTGCTCACGCCGGATTCCTCGCGCTACTGGCCGGCCGAATCCTACGCGGTTGATCAGTCGCCGCCCAGCTATGACAAGCAATTCGTCCGCGATCACCTGCTCGGCCTCAAGTGGAACCAGCAGCCGCCGGCGCCCAAGCTGCCGGCCGAGGTCATCGAGCGCACCCGGGAAAAATATCTCGCCGCTTTGCGTAATTTGCTCGGCGCCTGATGGTATGCAGCATGAGCCGCGCCGAACCCCAGGTGCTGCAGTTTCTGTTTGGCGACGCCGGCGCGTTCCCCAACAACCCGCGGCTACCCGTGCTCGTCTATAAACACGCGGGCCTCGCTCATGCGGCCACGCCGGATGAGCTCGCCCGCTGGTTCGAGGAAACCTGGCCGCAGCATGGCTGGCGCCCCGCTTGGCGCTGGGGCGTTTATGATTTCCCGCATTATCACAGCACCGCCCACGAAGTGCTGGGGGTTTATCGCGGACAGGCGAGCCTGCGAATCGGCGATCGCGCGGGTGCGACCCTCGTTGTCGAGCCCGGCGATGTGATCGTGCTCCCCGCCGGCACCACGCATCAGAATCTCGGCGCGAGTGCCGACTTTCACGTGGTCGGCGGCTATCCCGAGGGCCAATCCGCCGATCTTCTCCGCGGCGCGCCCGGAGAACGTCCAGCCGCCGACGATCGCATCGCGCATGTGCCCCGCCCCACCGGAGATCCCCTCCTCGGTTCGGGTGGTCCGCTCATGCAGCACTGGCCGACGTAGTTAGTTTCCGGATACGCCCCCTCGAACCGCGACAGTTCCGCAATCCCGATCCGGCAAAACACAGCCCGATTCGCCGAGAAACCAAAGTCATACATTATATGACTTTGTTACTCTGACGGATCCAGCTGGGTGCGGCGGCGGCAATTAGGGAGCACTGCGCGGCGTGAGTTGGGGCGGAGGTTGCTGCGATCGAATCGTCGCAGGTGGGTCCGATTCCGACCCTGCTTGGGCTAGGCTCGGATTGCACTCGGGCCCGCGTCTGACCACGCGTGGGCCCGGGACAGATCGCACGAGGCTCGAGTCGAATCCCACGTAGGCTCAAGTCGGATCGCACGTAGGCTCGAGTTGAATCCTACGCGGGTTCGAGTCGGATCACGCGCGGGCTTGAATCCGGCCACGCCTAGGCTCGAGTCGGGCTCACATGTGGCGCGACTCGGGACGGAGGTGCGTGCGCGTCGCGCCCCTATTCGGCGCGAACGATCCCGGCTCCTTATTGCGGGATGCCGGTGTGGCGGAGCGGGGCGACCGCGCCGTGCTGCACGCGGAGGAGTTCGCGGCGGAGCCAGTCGAGCGCGGCATGCACCGCGCGAATTTTCACCGCGGAACGCGGCCCTGGATAGCTGAGCTTGCGCGACCAGACGCCGTGCGGCGCATGAAGGGCGATGAAGATGGTGCCGATCGGGTTGCCGCCGGGCCCGGTGGTCTCACCGGCGAACCCGGTGATCGCGAGTCCGTAGTCCGCGCCGAGTGTCTCGGCGACGCCGGTCGCCATCGCCACGGCGCACTCGGCGCTGGCGGCTCCGTGCTGGAGAAGCAGACATTCGGGTATATCCAGAAGTTGCATACGCGCGTCGTTGCTGCAGCAGACGACGCCACCGGCGAAGAATTTACAGGCTCCGCCAAGTTCAGCGAAGGCATTGGCCAGCAATCCGCCAGTGGCGGTCTCCGCCACGGCAAGCCGGCGCTCCTGGCCTCGCAGCAGATCGCTCGTGATCTTGGCCAGGGAATCGTGACCGTAGGTCGTGAAATCCTCCCCGATCAGCCGCGAGCATTCGCGCGCGACGCCTTCGATTTGGGAGAGGGAGAGTTGTCCCGAGGGCGAACTGAGCCGGCAATCAACCATGCCTTGATGGGCACAGAACGCCACGCTGAGCGCATCACCGTGGCGATCGAAGACCGGCTGCAGTTTCAACTCCAGGGCCGACTCGCCGATGCCGGCAGTGCGGATCTGGACGTAGGCTTCGCGATCCAGCAGGAGGCCGCGCGCTTCGAGACGCGGCAGCACTTGCTCGATGAACATCGGGTGAAGTTCGTTGGGCGGGCCGGGGAGCATGCAGAGCACGCGTCCATCGCGCTCGAACCAGAGGCCGGGAGCGGTCCCATTGGTATTGGGAAGAACTTCGCCATGCTCGAAGCGATAAGCCTGCTTGAGATTATTCGGGCCCATGCGGCGCCCAAACGCGGCAAAGCGGTCGGCGATGGCTTTCTCGATGGCGGGGTCGAAAACGAGTTGCTGATCCAACACCGACGCGATCGCCTCGCGGGTGCGATCGTCGCATGTGGGGCCAAGTCCTCCGGTGGTGATGATCACCTGAGCCCGCGTCCATGCCTGGGAAAACTCGTGCGCGATCTGGACGGCGTCGTCTGCCACGGTGGTGTTGCGCGCTAGCTGAACGCCACGGCGGCCGAGTTGCTGCCCGATGAACGCCAGGTGCGTATTGGTGGTGAGGCCCAGGAGCAACTCGTCGCCGAACGTGAGCAGTTCATAGCGGACGAGATTCACGGCGGAGCGAGCGTGCTGGACCTGAGGAGAAACCATACTTGCGAGAGGCGAGAATAGGCGGAATCTGGGAAAATGCCAGTCACCGACCCAGTGAACCTGAAGGAGAAGGTCCGGCATCTGCCTGATCGGCCAGGCGTGTATTTGATGAAGGATCGACTCGGGCGGATCATCTATGTCGGTAAGGCCAAGAGTTTAAAAAAACGCGTTAGCTCCTACTTCCAGGCCGGACGAGCCCGCACGATCGCGCAGCCAAAGATCCGCGCGTTAATCTCGCTGATCGAAGACTTCGAGACGATCGAGGTGAAGTCGGAGCCCGAAGCGCTGCTGCTGGAAGGGAAGCTGATCAAACAGTGGCGTCCGCGCTACAATACGGATTTCACCGACGACAAGCGCTTCCTCCTCGTGCGCGTCGATCTTACGGAGGAGCTGCCACGTTTCCGCCTCACGCGCATCAAGAAGGACGATCGTTCGCGCTACTTCGGTCCGTTTGCGCACAGCGGATTGCTGCGGAAAACCCTCGCGCAGATGCGGCGTCAGTTCGGCATCCTGCTCGGTGACGGCACACCGGAGCGGCTGCCCGACGGCAGCTGGCGGCTCTACGACGACGTGCGGCAGGAGATCTATGGCGCCGCGACGGTGGTGCGCGCCGAGGATTACCGTCGGCGCGTGGAAGACGCGTGCGCGTTTCTGGAGGGGAAGTCGCGCGAGTGGCTGGAAACGCTGCGCGGAGAGATGGCGGCGGCAGCGGCGCGGCAGGAATTCGAGAAGGCTGCGGAACTGCGCGACGTGGTGTTTGCGCTCGAGAAAACACTGGCGAAAACACGGCGTTTCGAGCGCATCGATCCGACGCGCCCGGAAGGCGACGAGGAAGCATTGCGCGCCTTGCAGGAGGCGCTCGCGCTGCCCGGTCCGCCGCGGAAAATGGAGTGCTTCGACATCTCGCACATCTCGGGGACGTTCGTGGTGGCCTCGATGGTGCACTTCGCGAACGGCCGGCCAGACAAGAACGAATACCGGCGCTTCTCGATCAAGAGCTTCATCGGCAACGACGATTTCCGCGCGATGGAGGAGGTCGTAGGCCGCCGCTATCGACGGTTGTCCGAGGAAGGACGCGCGTTTCCTGACCTGATCGTGATCGACGGCGGGCGCGGGCAGATCGGCGCGGCACTGAAGGCGTTTGTGGCAATCGGCGCAAATCCACCGGCACTCATCGGCCTGGCGAAGAAACACGAGACAATCATCTTCCCCGACGAGCGGGCACCGTTGAATCTTTCGCTGAATCACCCGGGGCTCAACCTGCTGCAGCGCCTGCGAGACGAGGCGCATCGTTTCGCGAACACCTACAACGCGAATCTGCGCTCTCGCAAAATCCGGGAGAGCGTGCTCGAGGACTTTCCGGGACTAGGTGAGAAGCGGCGCGCGGCGCTGCTCGGACATTTTGGCAGCATCGACCGGCTGCGTGCCGCGAGCATCAACGATATCGCCGAGGTGGAGGGCTTCGGCCCGCGGATGGCGGAGGAGCTACATCGCTTCCTCCACCCTCCCGAGCCCGCGCCGGCGGAACAGAAGTCGGAAGGCAACAAGCTCGACGAGGAGACCGGGATGCCGCGCGTCACGAGCAACGGCACCAGCGATGTGGCGGGTTGACGCCTCCTCGTTTCCGCTGGGAAAAAGCGAGGCGGCAACCATCGTGCTCGCCAGCATGAGTGCGCGACTCGCCCTGCTCGCGGTGATTTTCTCCGCCGCCACGACCTCCGCCTCCCTGGCCGAAGTGACGCTCGCGTCTCCGTTCACCGACCGCGCGGTCTTCCAGCGCGAGAAACCCGTCCCGGTGTGGGGCCGCGCCGCGCCACGCGAGAAAGTCACGGTGCAATTTCGTGAGCAGAATCATCAAGTCACGGCAGCGCCCGACGGTCACTGGAAGGTGTGGCTGCATCCGCTCCCGGCCAGTGGAGAGCCGGCCGAGCTGATCGTGAGCGGCAAGCGCAACAGCATCACCGTGCGCGAGGTCTTGGTCGGCGAAGTCTGGCTGGCGTCAGGGCAGTCGAACATGGAGTGGCCGGTGAGCAGGGCACGCG
>JAEYQF010000173.1 GCA_023410155.1 Verrucomicrobiota bacterium
CTCGAAGGCCGTGGAATCCTCCTGCGCATCCGACGACGAAGAGGCCCGGGTGAGGTCCAGCGTCCATCCTTTCGCGACCAGCCGACGCACGGCCACATCCTTGTTTACTCCCGCGGCCCACAACGGGATCTCGGCGTCGAAGGCCGGCAGCACCACCACAGCGCCTTGCACCTCGGCGCGCAGCTCCCGCACCTCCACGTGTTCAAGACCGACGGAGATGCGTCCGACCGTCGCGTTCACACCAGGCTGATCCGCGAGTGCGCGGCGAGCGGCCAAAGTCTGAAAGGAGTAGTTGAAGGCAACGACCAGAGCGACTATGAGCAGGAGAACCAACGCGCCGAAGCCGTAAAGAAACACGCGGACGGGTTTCATGGACAAGGTGGAGGACACGGCAAAGTTCCGAGAGTTTCGAGTCTTACAAATTGGTAATCGGAAATCAGGCAGGGGCGAAAACAGATGCTGCCGGGGCGGCCCCGCTGCTGCAAGCGCCTCCGGGACGAGCGGTAAAAGAAAGACGGCCGGATGCCGAAGCACCCAGCCGTCCTGAAGCGTAAACGCGCCCGTGGGGCCGTTGATGATCGATTTACTGGGTAATCAGCTCGTCCGGCTGCCCCATCGCGCGTCGCAGATCGGCCACGGCGACATTGTAGCTGTAATAGGCCTGCACCTGATTGGTGCGCGCGGTGGTCAATTCGACTTGGGCTTGGAGCACGTCGAGCTGCGTGCCGGTGCCAGCGTTATAACGCGCGTTCGCCAGGCGGACCGCCTCCTCGGCTTGCTCGACGACCCGGCGGGAGACCTCCGCGAGTTCGTTGGCTTCCTGCCACGAGGAATAGGCGCGGCGCACCTCCACGTCGGCAGCGAGTTCGGCCTCGTTCAGAGTGAGGCGAACCTGTTCTGCGGCGGAGCGGGCCTGGATGAGCCGACCGCGGGTGGCGCGACCGTCGAAGATATTCCAATCGGCCTGAACGCCGGCGAGCCAGCCGTCACGGGAATCGCCGAAGTTGTTCGTGCCGCCCTTGCGGAGCTGGTAACCGCCAAACGCCGACACGGTCGGATAGTAGCCGGAGCGAGCGGTCGTGATGGATTCCTCCTGGGCGTCGGTCAGCTTGGCCAAACGCTGCAAGTCAGGCCGATTGGCACGGGCCGAGGAGAACGCCGCCTGCAAATCGAAGTCGACCGGTGAGTAGTCGAGCGTGCCGATGATGTCGGGCACGTGCGTCGAGTCGCCCGACGCACCATTGAAGCCCAGGGCCTGGCGCAGCGACTCGATGGCGAGGCGGTAATCATTGCGCGCCGTGATCAACGGCGTCTTGGCATTGGCGACCGCCACCTCCGCACGCAGGCGCTCGAAGCTGGAAACGGTGCCGGCCTCGAAGCGATCGGTCGTGGTCTTCAACTGCTCTTGAAGCAGCTCAAGATTTCGCTCCTGCACGATGATGCGCTCACGCGCCAGCAGCACGTTATAGAACGACGTGCGCACCTGCAGCAACGCATCGTTGATGACCGCTTGCAGATCGAGGATCGCCGCCTCGCGAGCCAGTCGCGCGCTCCGCACCGCGGACCGCACGCCGCCACCCGCGTAGAGAATCTGCGAAGCGGTGACGCTCAGGTTCCAGCCGGTGTGGCTGGGCGGCTGAGTCTGCGAGAGCACTTGATCGTTGATCTGATAGGAGCCGCTCGCGCCTACATTTGGGATGCGGTTGGCGGAAACCTCGAGGACGACGCCTTCCTGCTGCTTGATGCGCTCGCGAGCCTGTCGGATCGCGTAGTTGTGCTCGATGGCGAAGCCGATCGCGGTTTGCAGATCGAGCCGCTCGGGCACGGTGAGCGTGCTTTGCGGCTGGGCCTGCATGAGGCAGGTCGCAGCCAGCCCGAGGGCGAGCGTGCGGGAGAAGAGACGAATTTTCATTGGAGTCATTTCGCGGGATTGGGCGCGGGCGCGATGGCGACCGGCGCGGGCTCGGTGGCTGGCACCTTGTGCTTCGAATGGTCGCGGGCAATCAGCATGTAAAACGCGGGCACCACATAGAGGGTGAAGAACGTGCCCACAGCCATGCCGATGACGAGCACCCAGCCGATGCTGTTGCGTGCGGCGGCGCCGGGACCAGTGACGAAGATTAGCATCATGTGACCGAAGACGGTAGCCGCGGAGGTCATCAGGACCGGCCGCAAACGTGTCGCCGCAGCACGACGGATCGCGTCGCGCTTGGATACGCCCTGTTCCTGAAGCGAATTGGCGAATTCGACGATGAGGATGCCGTTCTTGGAGATCAGGCCCACCAAGGTGATGAGGCCGATCTGCGAGAAGATATTGAGCGAAGTCTTCCAGAGGAAGATCGGCACCATCGCCCCGACCAGCGCCAAGGGCACCGAGCCGAGCAGGATGACGAACGGATCGCGGAAGCTGTTAAACTGAGCCGCGAGCACCAGGAAGATCAGGATAAGCGCGAGCAAACCCGCCTTCCAGAGCGCCCCACCCTCGTGACGGAGCTGGCGCGACTGGCCACCATAGTCGATCGAGTAGCCGGGCGGAAGGATCTCGGCCGCCTTCTCCTCAAGCTTGGTGAGAGCCTGGTCGATGCTCGGACCGACGCCGGTGATCTTCACCGAGTTGAGCTGTTGGAAGCGATTCAGTGTGCGCGGCTGCACCGTGTCTTTGAGGGTCGCGATCGTGGAGAGTGGCACGAGTTGACCGTTGGGTCCGCGCACGTGGTAGTTGAGCAGCTGCTCGGCGTTCAGACGCTGGCCCCGCTCGACCTGCGGGATCACACGGTAGCTGCGCCCCTCGTTGACGAACCGATTGACGTATCCGCCGCCCAGCATGGAGCCGAGATCGCGAGCGACATCGGAGAGCGACAGGCCCATCGCCGCCACTTTGTCCTTGTCGATCTCGATTTCGACCTGCGGGAGATCGAACTTCAAATCGGTGTCGGCGAAATAGAACGTCGGCGCGCCGCCGCCAGCATTGGCGTCGGTGTTGGCAAAGAGGACGAGTTGCTCGGCGAACTCGAGCATTTCGCTGTGCTCGGCCGTGGAGCGCACCACGAACTCGACCGGGAACTGGCCGCCCGCCGGGAGTGGCTCCGGCGTGGTCACGATGACGTTCATGCCCGGGATGGACGCAGCGGGACCTTGGAGCGATTGCTCGATCTCGAGCGAAGAACGCGTCCGTTCCGACCAGGGCTTCAGGATGATGCCGGAGAAGCCGAAGCCGGTGCTCGTGAGCTGAAACGAATTCTCATACTCCGGCACGCTCTGGAAGATCTTCTGCACCTCCTCGGCAAAGAGGATATTCTGGTCGATCGTGGCCGTGGGCGGCGGCTGGAGAATGCTGAACACGACGCCCTGATCCTCCTTCGGCGCGAGCTCGCGTTGCGCGAGCATGAAGAAGGGGCCGAGCAGCAACGTAAGCAGGAACGCCGTGGTGAGCGTGACGGGCACCCAGTTGAGGCTTGCCCCGATCATGCGCTCGTAGCGATCGCGGATGCGATCAAAGACACGGTTGGTGAATCCGCTCAGGCCGCGCTCTTCCGCGGCCTTCTTCGGCAGCATGAACGCACTCATCATCGGCGAGAGCGTCAGGGCCACGAAACCGGACACCATAACGGCACCGGCCAAGGTCATCGCAAACTCGCGGAACAGCGCACCCGTGAGACCGCCCTGAAAAGCGATGGGAGCGTAAACGGTCGCCAGCGTGATCGTCATCGAGATCACCGGGGCCACCAGTTCGCGCGCGGCGACGATCGCCGCATCCAGTGGCGCCAGTCCTTCCCGGATGTGACGCTCGACGTTTTCGACCATCACGATCGCGTCGTCTACGACGATACCGACCGCGAGCACGATCGCGAGGAGCGTGAGCAGGTTGATGGTGAAACCGAAGGCCAGCATCAGCGCCATCGCGCCGATCAAGGAGAGCGGCATGGCGACGAGCGGGATGATCACGGACCGCAGCGAGCCCATGAAGATGAAGATGACGACCGTGACGACCAGCAGAGTGTCAATCAGCGTGTGCACGATCTCGTGCAGCGCGTCGTCGATGTATTTGGTCGCATCATAAGCGATCGTTGCCTTCAGGCCCGCCGGGAGGCTGGCCTCGATGTCGGGCATGGTATCGCGGACCCGTTGCATGACCTCCACGGTGCTCTCGGTGGGCAACACCCAGATGCCCATGAAGGTTGCGGTCTGGCCGCCGAAGCGCACCTCCTGGTCGTAGTTTTCGGCTCCGAGGACGACATCCGCTACGTCGGAGAGGCGGATGAGCGTGCCGTTGCGTTCGGCCACGACCAGATTGCGGAATTCCTCGACGTTCTTGAGGTCGGTATCGGCGACAAGGCTCACGCTCAACATCGAGCCCTTGGTCGACCCGACGGCCGAGAGGGCGTTGTTGGTTTGCAGCGCCTGCCGAACCTCTGACGGGCTCAACCCGTGCGCGGCGAGCTCGTCGGGCTTCAGCCAGACACGCATGGCGAACACGCGTCCGCCGAGCACATCGGCGCGCTGGACGCCCGCCACCGCCGAAAGGCGCGGCTGGACCATGCGATTCAGATAATCGGTGATCTGATTCTGGTCCATCTGCTCCGAGTAGAAACTCAGATACATCGAGGCGAACTGGTTGTCGCTCGTCGCGACCTCGATCGTGGGCGACTCGGCCTCCGGGGGGAGTTCGTTGCGCACTTGATCGATCTTCGCACTGATCTGCGCGAGCGCGGCGTTGGTGTCGTAGTTGAGCCGCAAATACACGCTGATCGTGCTGAGGCCCGCGGCGCTGCTCGATTCGATATAGTCGATGCCATCGGCGCTCGCGATCACGCGCTCAAGCTGCGTGGTGATGTAGCCGCGCACGGTCTCGGCGCTGGCTCCGAAGTAAACAGTGGTGACATTGACCACCGCGCTGTCACTGCGGGGAAACTGACGCGTGTTGAGTTGGAAATACGCGATCAGACCCACGACGAGGATCGCGATGTTCACGACGAGCGCGATCACCGGTTTCCGGACAAACAGGTCGGTAAAACTCTTGGATAACATGGCGGGAAGAAGTGTGCTCACGCGGCCAAACGGACCGCGCGTCCCACGCACCGGTGAACCGGCGCGCGGAGCTCAGCTGGTTCAGGTGTTTGCCGGCTTGGGCGTGGGACTGCTGCTCGGCTGGACGGCGTTGTTGACCTGGACGGGCGCAGCGTTGCGGAGCTTGAAAACGCCCGCGGTGACAACCTGCTCGCCGGCCTTCACGCCTTCGCTGATCGCGACCAAATCCCCGCGCGTGGCCCCGAGTTTGACGAGCTGCTGACGCACGCCGAGATACTCGTTGCCCTCCTTGTCCTTCATCGTTTCCACGATGAAAACGGAATTACCGTAGGACGCATACGCGATGGCGGTCGCTGGCACCACGATCACCGAATCGGTGGCCGGCAGGTCGACTTCCACGCGGACGAACATGCCCGCGCGCAGCACCTCGTCGGGATTCCCCAACGTGGCCTGCACGGAGATGTTGCGCGTAGCCGGATCGACCACGGAGTTGACGGCCGTGATCTCGCCTTCGAACGGATGATTCTCATAGGCATCCGTGGTGACGGAGACTTTGCGGCCGATCTTGAGCTCGGGCAGCTGGCGCTGGGGGATGGTGAAGTTGACGTAGATCGGATCCAATTTCTGCAGCGGCAACAGAGCCTGGCCGCGAGACACATACTGACCGACGTTGATCGCGCGGATGCCGACACGGCCGTCGAACGGAGCGCGGATTTGCTTCTTCGCGATCTGCGCCTTCAGCGCCTCCACGTCGGCGATGCTCTGCTTGTGCGTCGCCTGCGCCGCGTCGTATTCGGAGTGCGCGTTGGCGCGGCGCTCCCACAGTTCGCGGGCGCGATCGAGGCTGATTTTGGCCAGGGCCGCGCGCGACTCGGCGGCGGCGAGTTGGGCCTGCTCGACACTCGAGTCGATCTCGACGAGGAGATCACCCGCTTTCACGGCAGAGCCGTTCTCGGCGGCGATCTTCACGATCGTGCCCTCGGCATCGGCGCTCAGCGTCACGCCTTCGACAGGGGCGAGTGTGCCGATCGCCTTCAAAGTGGGATTCCACTTCGCCAACGCAGCTTCCGCCGTGGTCACGGAGCTCGGCGGCGGCGTGTGCGACACGGAGGTCATTTCTTTGATCTGCGCGACCTTGATCGCACCTAGAGAGACGACGACGACTGCGAAGCCGCCGATGGCGATGAGGAATCTCTTGAACATAGGAAGTGTGGGTGTGTTCGGTTAACTACAGGAAGGGAGGGTCGCGGCCGGCGTGGTCTTGTCAGAGCCACTGCCCTGTTCGACGGGGAAATGCGTGGCCGCCTGCTCGCGAACTTTGCCGAGCAACTGCACGAGGGTGCGACGCTCGGCCTCGCTGAGCGTCTGCATCAAGGCGGCCATGCGTTGGAAGTGCGTGGGCAAGATCGCATCGAGCAGCGCGCGGCCTTTGGCGGTGAGGTGGACCGACATCATGCGGCGGTCCACCAGATCGGGCTCGCGCCGCACCAACCCGTCCCGCTCCAGCGTATCGACCAGGCCCGTCATGGTGGCGCGCGTCACGTTGGCCAGTTCGGCCAGTTCGGCCGGAGTGCGCGGCTTCGGGCAATTGGTTGTTTTGTCGAGCAACAGCATCAGGACCACGAATCGCCCTTGGGAGATGTTGTGACGCGCGAGGTTGCTGTCGGTGACACGAAACGCTTCGTCCGCCGTCTGCATCAGGTGCAAGAAAGCCTCACAGGCCGATGGATCGAGATCGGGAAACAGCGCCGCGGCCTCGATCAGGCACTCGTTACGAGGGATATTCTTGAGCAGGAGAAACGGCATCGAACGCGTAAGTAGAAGATAAGGGGGCTGACAGTTAGGCCCCTAACTACAATTGCAAGCAGCCTCTGGGTGTTGGTTCACAAATGTTACGGCATCTAATCTGCGGCTGCAGGCGACGGAAATTCGCTTAACGCGCGTCACAGTTAAGCAGCAATTCCCGCCGGACCTGTGGCGCGAGTCGCGCCAGAGGATGGCCCGAGTCGTTCCAAGGTTTGGACCGGGTCGCGCCGAGGTGTGGACCCGGTCGCGACAAAGTCCGGCACCAGGCGCGCCGAAGTCCGGACCGAGTCGAGACTAGGTGCGGCTTGCGT
>JAEYQF010000184.1 GCA_023410155.1 Verrucomicrobiota bacterium
GGCGTCAATCGGCCGCGCGGTGCAGGGGGGGGAGTCCGTTGACCACGGAAAAGGGCGGGCCCTGCCTACTGGTTATCGCATTGATTGCTCATGCTATCGCTAGATCGCAGTGACCCAAAGACGGTGGCCTGGGGAAAGGGAATTCAAGCGGCCTGCGATTGGGCCGGTGGGAGAGCCTCGTAGGTGCGGCCGCTCTTCCACAGAGCTAGTAACGTGACGGCAAGCTTGCGCGCGACAGCGATCACCGCGCGCTTCTTCGCAGACTTGCCGCCACGGGCGGCAATGCGTTCACCGGCCTTGCGCAACCGTGAGGGCGGACCGAAGGGACCAAGGATGTAGTGCGCGCAGTTGACCAGGAGGCACCGTAGCTGCCGGTTGCCCGCCTTGGTGATCGGCAGCTGCTTGTCCGTTTCCCCCGATTGGTCGCGCTTGGGCACCAAACCGAGGTACGCGCCGACGTCGCGTTTTCGCAATGATGGACCGCTGGCCTCGTTGCGTCACCGTCTTGTTAGCCATGTCTTTCTTCCATTTCTCGCCGAAGCCAAGCCGGATCGCGCCGCATATCAAGAACGGCGACAACGCGAGCAATGTCGTCGACGATCTCGTAATAGATCGCGAAAGGGAAGCGGCTGGCGAGCATTCGGTAGTAACCCAGTCTTTCGCTATGGACGCCGGCGTAGAGAAGGAGCGAGTCGATGTCGGCAAGAATGCTATCAAAGAAGTAACAACCGATCCCTTGCTGCTGAGCTTCATAAAAGGCCATGCCCTCGCCCAGATCGCCGGCGGCCTCTTCGAGAAGGATGACGTCTCTTACACGCCTCACGAGAAGCGCCTGCGAAGCTCCTCCCGGCTGAGGAACTTCGCCTCCCCGGACGCGATCTTCGCACGTCGAGCACTAACGACTGTTTGATGCCAGGCGGGTGATTCGGGTTCTTCGTCACCGCGGCGAAGGGAGTCCCAAAGCAACTCCATGGTCGCTAGTCTCTCCTCTACCGACATTTGCTTGATATCCACGATACCCATTGCCGAAAGATAGCCCGCTCGAATCCGGCTGGCAAGCGGCCTTTGCCGGGCTAACGACGAAGCTCAGACACCCGCTGGGGGCGTCCGAACTCAATGGTCTTCTCGTAAACGCTGCGCGTCATCGGGGTTGTTTGTAGCGCCTTCCATGAGAAGGCGTGTCGATTAAATTGTATAAAAGGGTTCATCCTTTTTCTGGCTGAAGCTGGGGCGTTCGCTTTCCCGTCCGGTTCAGGCTTCCATACGCACTCTTTGTGGCGGCGTCAATCGGCCGCACGGTGCAGGGGGGAGTCCGTTGACCACGGTAAAGGGCGGGCCCTGCCTACTGGTTATCGCATAGATCGTTCATGCCAGTCGCTACATCGCAGTGGCCCAAAGACGGTGACTTGGGGAAAGGGTTCAAGCGGCGTGCGGTCGTGCTGCTGGGAGTGCCTCGTAGGTGCGGCCGCTCTTCCACAGCGCCAGCAACGTGACGGCCAGCTTCCGAGCGACGGCGATCACCGCGCGCTTCCTGGCGGATTTGCCACCGCGCGCCGCGATCCGTTCACCCGCCTCCCGCAGCCGCGAGGGCGGACCGAAGGGTCCGAGGATGTAGTGGGCGCAGTTGACCAGGAGGCATCGCAGCTGACGGTTGCCGGCCTTGGTGATTGGCAGCTGCTTGTCGGTTTCACCCGATTGATCGCGTTTGGGGACCAAACCGAGGTACGCTCCAACGTCGCGTGTGTTGGCGAAGCGGTTCGGATCGTCGATCGTCAGCACGAAGGCCAGCGCGGTCAGCGGACCTACCCCATCGACCTGCCGCAACTGCTCGGTCACCGGGTATTCGCTTCGTCCGTACGCTTCCAGTTCGCCGTCCAGCTCGGCCACCTTGGCGTTGAGCGCGTCAATCATTGTGAGCAGCGGTTCCACCAGCCGACGCGTCGCTTCATCGAGCATCGGGCGCAGTCGACGGGTGAACGTCATGGCCTTGGAGCCGCTCGGCACCACCAGGCCCAGGCTCTTGAGGAGAAACCGCACACTGTTCATCTGGTTCACCCTCGATCGCACGAGCACCTCGCGCACCTTCAGCCGCACCAGCGCGCGCTGCGCTCGTTCACTGCGGTGCTTGATTGGGCTGAGCAACGATTCGTCCGCCCGGCCGAGCCGAGCGAGCATCCGCGCATCCTCCGCATCGTTCTTGGTGTGGTTGTCGGAGATGGCGCGAAGCTTACGGGCGTTCGCCACCAGCACCCGATGCCCCTGTTCCTCCAGGAAGCGGCTGACCCAGGGGCTGTGGGTGCCGGTCTCCATGATGAACGTCGCCCGCGGAAAGCGGGCCGAGAGCACCAGCAGGTTTTAGCGCGTATTGGCGATTACCTCTTCGGCCACCGGCTGCGCCCGGCCGTTCAAGACGCACACGTGATGCCGGCGATCACCCAAGTCCAAACCAATCGTGTAATTGCTGCTTCGCATAAGACGTAGTGAGACCGGCCCTACGCCCGTGCGTTGCCGGCCACCCTACGCCTTCTCATTCCTACTGGTTAGCCCTTTTCATCGATCCACGTCCGAATCTTCTCTATCGCGGGTGAGACCGTGTCGGGTAGCTTCTCGCTCGGGAATCGGAGCGCTATATCCTTCTTCTTCGCGATAAGCTTCACGGTATAAAAGCCAACGTCCGACATGTTCCCTTGCTCGAACGCGAATCCGGCTACTTCGGGCGCGGCAAAGGCTGACCACAGAAGCTCAAAGTCCTCCTTGGCGATAGGCAGCCGCTTTTCAGGGGTCTCGCTCCTGAAATCGCGAACAGTAACCACGTTCCTCTTTCCGGATTGAACTACCGTAACGATCACAAGCTCACCGGGCTTCTCCTGCTGGACAAAGCCGATTTGACGATCGGCTGCAGCTGCGCCGCCGGTGAACACAGCAAGAACGATAAGAAGAGCGAAGAAACGCATAGTATTTTGGCTAACGCTTGAGCTCAGCCGCGCGGGGCGGGCGAGGACGGAGCGTCGGATGCGGGGGAATCGCTCATCGGCGGACGGTCCCCCGCGTTGTGCTGATGCGCCTTGTTAGCCTGCTTCTTCCATGCTTCGAGTGCCTCCACGCACTGGCGACAAACGTAAATATGTGCCCACTCTGGTGCTCTGTTTGGAATCGCATCGCTGCCGAACACTAACGCCTGAGCGTTCGGAAAATGTTCCTGCTCCGCTCTCATAAATGCACCCGCGAGATCCGGTCGAGGAATCTGGCTGAATACCCATCGGTCTGGTGGCGAAGCCTCGCCTCCATAGGAGATTCTGACTTTTCGTTTCTCCATCAAGACGCCGTGCCTACTGCACTCGGCGCCACGATTCTTCGTGTAATCTATACTTCGCCATGGATTTGGTGTCGCGGTCCAATAAAAGAGTGCTGCAAATGCGACCGTAGCGGCAACTGGAACTATGACATAGAGCCTCTTCATTCTTGGTCAACGTCAAAGATGAGCCACGAGCGCGAACGCACGCGAGGCTCTGGATTCAAGGTGAAGGGTGGAGCGCACGGGACATCTACGATTTACTGCAAGTGAAGCTCGTTGGCTCGAGCGACTGGTTGGGCGGTTTGGGTTAAGGGCGCCGGAACTCCAACTTGACGATATCGAAATACAGCGCCGGACCGACTAAGCGCTTTCTATCTAGCACGGCCATCCGTGTCTCGGGCTGGATGATAACAAGCGGACTCTGACGGCTGTTCTCCAAGAGGCTTACCTCGCCGCGCCACCAAGTAGAGCTGGTAGATGACGAGAAGTGCTTCCGCTCCTCAGGGGTGAATATCTCCTCAAGCTTCCAAGCGCGCACCAACTCCCCGGTACCCCGATAGACGACAACCACATTGGCGGTTCGCCCTAATCCACCCCAATCGTCGAAGGTCACCACGTATGCTCCGTTATTGGTCACTACCACGTCGTGCGGGGCTGCTGGAT
>JAEYQF010000198.1 GCA_023410155.1 Verrucomicrobiota bacterium
GCACTTCGTAGTGTCGAGGCTGCGGGCCGTAGGGTCCTCCGGAAGGAGCCGCTTTCGCGACTGAGAGCGCGAGCCCGAAGCTCAACAGCGCAGAGAACAAAGGGAGGAACAATCGACCGAAGAGAAAACGTCGCATAATCTAAGTGCTGGGGGTGAAAACGTCTCCGAACCAAACGGGCCAGAGGGGGAAACAATCACGAGCACGGAAGCTCGCGCAAAAGCTCCAGCAAATCCAGCGGCGGTCTCACATTAGCACCGGCGTCTCGCGCCCGCTTCGGCCTCGCATTCGCCCTCACGAAGCTTTGAGTGTTTCGAAGTTCCGCTTACTGACCGTGCCTGCGCTTTCTTCCTTTCTCCCCACCGATTTCGATCCCCGCCGACCGCTCGTTTTGCTCGCGGGCCAAGGTTTGTATCCGCAGCTCGTCGCCGCGGCCGTGCGGCGAGCCGGGATCCCGCTTCGGCTCCTCGCTTTCGATGAGGAAACGCCGCCCGCGCTTGTCGCCACTTTCCCGGAGTCGGAGCGGCGCACCATCCTCGTCGGCCAGCTCGGGAAAATGTTGAAAGCGCTCCGCGAATTCGACGCCGGTTACGCGATCATGGCCGGGCAAATCACCCCGCGCCGTTTGTTCAAGGGCCTGCATCCGGACCTGAAGGCGGTCCGCATCCTCGCTTCCCTGAAGCGGCGCAACGCCGAAACGATCTTCGGCGCGATCGCGACGGAGATGGAACAGATCGGCACCCGCCTGCTCGACGCGCGCGCGTTTCTCGATGATCAGCTCGCCACCGTCGGCTGTATGACGGGCCGGTCGTTTCCCATCGATCGGGACTATGTGGAGCATGGCGTGCTCATCGCCCGGGAATCTGCGCGTCTCGACATCGGCCAGGGCTGTGTCGTGCGCAAAGGCACCGTGCTCGCCGTCGAAGCCTTCGAGGGCACGGACGAAATGCTCCGCCGGGCGGGCACGTTCAAAACCGACCAGGCTCTGTTCGTGAAGACCGTGAAAGCGCATCAGGACTATCGCTTCGATGTGCCGTGTTTCGGGTTGCGCACGCTGGAGACGATGCGCGAGGCGGGCCTCTCCGCCGCCGCACTCGAGGCCGGGCGTGTGATCATGCTCGATCGCGCCGCGGTGATCGCACAAGCGCGCACATGGGGCATCCACCTGCTCGGCTTCGAATAAGGCTGCCGCGCTCCGCCGCGCGACTTGCGCTTTCCCAGGAGCGCGGCCATTTCTCCGCCATGCAAAACGATGTTGTCGCCGTAGCCGTGAAGGGCGTGATGCCCACCGCGAACGGGTGCGCCGTCTTCCTCGGGCACGACGCCAAGACGTTCGTGATCTACGTCGATCACTCCGTCGGCAACGCGATCCAGATGACGCTCAACGGCGTCAAAAAGGACCGCCCGCTCACGCACGACCTCATCGGCAGCATCCTGCTCGGCCTCGGCGCGCGGCTCGATCGCGTAGTGGTCAACGACGCCCGCGAGGGCACGTTTTTCGCGCGTATCCTGCTGCAAATGGAAAACGAACTGGGGCGAAAGATTGTCGAGATCGACGCTCGCCCCAGCGATTCCATCGTTCTGGCGTTGCAGCAGAAACGCCCCATTTACGTGGCCCAGACGGTAATCGATGGCGTCGAGGACATGACGGAGATCCTCGAGCGCGTCCGCCAGCAACAAGCCGAAGAATCGGGCGAGCAGGAGCTCCCCTGAGCTTCGCCCCTAGCGATCTTCAGGTTCCGCTGCGGCGGCCTCCCGTTTCCATGTCAGCTTCGCGACGCCCTTCCCTGCCTCCCGGCATCGTTTCCGGTCAGCCCCTCACCGCGCTCGCGCCGATGCAGGATGTCACCGACCTGGCGTTCATGGGCGTGATCGCGACTTATGGTGCGCCGGACTACTTCTTCACCGAGTTTTTCCGCGTCCACGCCCACTCGACGCCGGAGAAACACATCCTGCGCTCGATCGACGAAAACAAGACCGGTCGACCGGTGTTCGCGCAGCTCATCGGTGAGGATCTGGGACACCTCGCTCGCACCGCCGAGCTCCTGCTGCGGCATCCGGTGGCGGGCATCGACCTGAACCTCGGCTGCCCGGCCCCGAAGGTTTACAAGAAGAACGTCGGCGGCGGCCTCTTGCGCGACCCGGCGAAAATCGGCGAGATCCTCGGCGTGCTGCGCGCGGCCGTGCCGGGCTTGTTCACCGTGAAGATGCGTATCGGTTTCGAGGATACGGCGAACTTCGCGGAAATCCTGCGACTCGTGAATCTGCACCAGGTCGACCTGCTCACGGTGCACGGCCGCACGGTGAAAGAGATGTATCGCTCCGAGGTGCACTACGACTTCATTGCCCACGCGGTCAGCTCGGTGCATTGCCCCGTGCTCGCCAACGGCAATGTCACCTCCGCGAAGAAAGCCGCGGAGGTCACAGCCTTGACCCGGGCCGCAGGTGTGATGATCGGCCGGCATGCGATCCGGAACCCGTGGATCTTCCGCCAGTGCCGCGAGCATTTCGCCGGTGCACCGGTTTTTCAGCCGCGGCTCTCCGACGTGCGCGGCTACATCGAACATCTTTATCGCGCCACGGCCGCGCCTGACCTGCCCGAACGGCCGCACGTGAACAAAATGAAGAAGTATCTCAACTTCGTCGGCCAAAGCGTGGACCCCACCGGCGCGGTTCTCCCCGAGAAGCG
>JAEYQF010000237.1 GCA_023410155.1 Verrucomicrobiota bacterium
CACCTGAGAAAGGCGGTGGCGGGCGAGTTGGAAGGTTTTCGCCGCCTCCACGAGCTTGGCCGGAGGAAGTTCAGCGGCTCGCCACCACGCGGCGGCGAGCAGGAAGTTCTCCCGTTGCGGATACGCTGCGAAAACCGAGTCGTTCAGCGCCTCATCGCCGCGTTGCTCCTCTGTCTCCACGGTGACCAGCGAGGCGAGCGGCCGGCCGAAGCGGGCGGCATGCCGGGCGACCGACGAGCCGGCGAAGACCGCGCCGGACTTCGTGTGCGCGACCAAGTTCCACTTGGCGGTGAAGTAGGCCTCCAACGTGGGATGGCGCTCCAGGTGATCTTCGGCGAAATTGCTCCAGATCGTCGCGTCCGCGCGAAACTGCCGCAGTGCCTCGCCTTGAAAAGAGCTTACTTCGCATACGGCAAGGGCCGTCGACTTGCCGCCCTCCAGTTCCGCCACGAGACCGCTAAACGCGTGACCGATATTCCCTGTCGCGTGCGCCTCACGGCCGATGCTGCGCAGGGCATGCGTGACAAACTCCGTGAGCGTGGTTTTTCCGTTGGTCCCGGTGATGGCGACGATGCGGCCGCGCCAGAAGCGCTGCGCAAACTCGATCTCCGGCAGGCACTCGCATCCGGCCTCGGCCGCCAGCTTCAGCCAAGGGTGATCGGGTGAAAACCCGGGCGAAAATACCACGAGACGATGGTTGCGTGCCGCCCGGGCGGAGAACGCCTGCGTCTTCTCGTCATAGATCACCCCGTTGCGCTCGATGGCTGCAAGCAACGCCACCACGCCTGTGCCACTCACGCCGCCCCCAAAGATGGCGACGGGAGCAGTCAGCGGATCGTGCAGCGTATCGGGGATGGCGAGCATCGGTCAGCGGAGTTTCATGGTCGCGAGACCTGCAAGCGCACAGCCGAGCGATAGCACCCAGAAGCGCAGGACCACCTTCGTCTCGGGCCAGCCCTTTTTCTGAAAATGGTGATGGATCGGTGCCATCAGGAAGAGTCTCTGCCCCACCCCGGTGCGGCGCCTCGTGTATTTGAAATAGCCGACCTGCATCACGACCGAAAGCATCTCGGCGACGAAGACGCCACCGACGATCACCAGCGTGAAAGGCTGGTGTATCATAAAAGCCATTACACCGATCAGACCGCCGAGCGCGAGCGAACCGGTGTCGCCCATGAAAACCTCAGCCGGATGCGAGTTGAACCAGAGAAACGCCATGCACCCGCCGATCAACGCGCCGCAGATCACGGTGAGTTCGCCCGTGCCCGGCACGTGGCTCATGAAGAGATACTCGGAGAGGCGAAAGTTGCCCGCCACGTAGGCCATGATGCCGAAAACGAGCGCGACCGAGATCGTGCAGCCGACCGCGAGGCCATCGAGACCATCGGTGAGATTGATCGCATTACTGAAGCCGACCACCCACAGGTAAATCATCACGAGCAGCATCCACCAGGGCATCTGCGGGATCACCGCTTGCTTCACGAACGGCACCCAGAGCTCCCGAATCTTCTGGGCGCTCGCCGGATGCCAGAGCAGCACGCCGAGTGCGACCAGCGTGGCCAGCGACTGCCAGCCGATCTTTTCCCACGAGGAAATCCCGTCGCGGTTCTTGTGCACGACCTTCAGGTAGTCGTCACGCCAGCCGGGGATCGTGAGGGCCGCATAGACGAACAGCGCCACAAAAACCCAGACGTTGGGTGCAGCCCATAGCACCGAGCTGATGAACACCGAAAGGAAGATGATCAGGCCGCCCATCGTCGGCGTGTGTTTCTTGTCAAAGTAGGTGGCGCCAAGCGCGCCCGTGCGATCGTCGATGTAGCCGTGACCGAATTTCAGCTCCCGAAACTTCCGGATCAGGACTGGACCGATGATAAACCCAATCGTGAGTGCGGTGACGGCCGCGAAGATCGTCCGCACCGTGCTATAGCGCAGCAGGCGCAGAGGGCCGAAGACATTCTCGTAATCTGCCAGGTAACTTAGCATGGAAGATCAATGGACGGCGCTCGCCAGCGCCGGCTCGAGGGCCTGCTCGAGTTGATACTTGCGGCTGCCCTTGACGAAGACGGCGCCCCGCCAGCCCTCGATGTGAGCGGCGATCCCCGCGAGTGAACCGCAGATCTCGATCTGGTCGAGTTGGCTGCCGTTCTCAAAGGCGCCGGTGCGCACCGCCGCCGCGTGATCACCGATGGCCACCAGCCGATCCTGCGGACGGAGTCGCAGCGAACGTCCAAGCGCGCGATGAAACATTTCAGCCTCAGCGCCGAGTTCTTCCATGCCGCCGATGATGAAGAGTCTCGGCTCTTCTCCTGGAGTCACACCATAGAATGCGTCGAGCGCATCTGCCATCGACGCGGGATTTGCGTTGTAGCAGTCGAGGTAGAGCAGGCGGCCGTTCTCGCGGCGGATCTCGCCACGCAGTTTCGCCGGCTGCCACTGCGCCAACCGCGCCTGAATGTCTTCCCGCGCCACACCCAGCCAGAGTGCAACACAGATCGCCAATGCGGCATTCTGCGCCATGCCGTCGGAGACACGACGAAAAGTGAACGTGAGCGGAGGCGGCGCACCGTAAGCGATCGCCACGGCCGTGACTTCGTCGCGATGCGTGGTGGTGAAATATACTTTGTCCGACGGCGGGTTTGCCGGCCGCAGCACATCCGCCGCTTCGACGACGAGCGTGCGCACCTTGAGCTCGCGGAATGCGGCAAACTCCCACGCCTGGCGCGGGAACACCGCGACGCCCGCGGGCTTCACCGCCGCCGGCAGCACGGCCTTCTCGCGCGCGACGCCCTCGAGCCCGCCCAGTTCTGCGGTATGCGCGGGCGCAACCAGCGTGATCAACGCCACATCGGGCTCGATCATGCTCGCGAGCGGCGCCATCTCGCCCGGCGCGCCGATACCGGCCTCGATCACCGCGAAACGATGCTTGCCCGGCTCGAGTCGCGTGAGCGTGAGCGGCACGCCGAGATGATTGTTGAGATTGCCCTCCGTCGCGAGCACTCCGCCTGCCTCGCCGCCGAGCAGGAGCGCGAGCAGATTTTTTGTGGATGTTTTTCCAGCGCTGCCGGAGATGCCGATCACGGGCCCGCTGAACAACCGACGATGCTCGCGCGCGATCGCCTGAAACGCTGTGAGCGGATCCTCGACCGCGAGCTGCGGCAGGGAGAGCGACGGATTCGGCTGATGCACGATCGCCGCGCTTGCGCCGGCGGCCTGCGCGGCGGCGAGGAAATCGTGGCCGTCGCGCTTTCCCGTCTTCAGCGCGATGAACACCTGCCCGGCACGGAGCTGGCGAGTGTCCATCGTGAAACCAGAAAGCGGAGAGACCGGCAGAGCCGTCCATCGGCCGCCGGTCCATCGTTCGAGATCCTGGTGATGAAAAGCCGGCATGCTATGTCACCGGTTTGAGCGTCTTCAGACCGATCAACTCGCGCACGACCTGGCGGTCATCGAAGGGGATGACGGTGTCGGCGAATTCCTGGTAACTCTCGTGGCCCTTGCCCGCGATGAGCAGGCAGTCGCCCGCACGCGCTCCGTCGAGGGCGAGGCTGATCGCGCGGCGGCGGTCTTCGATCCACGTGATCTTCTCGGGCGCAGCGACGCCTTCGCGCATATCGGTGAAAATCTGCTCCAGCGCTTCGCCGCGCGGATTGTCAGCGGTCGCGAAGGCGAAATCCGCGAACTCCTGCACGGCCTTCACCATGAGCGGGCGTTTCGTGCGGTCGCGATTGCCGCCGCAGCCAAACACCACGAAGAGCCGGCCCGGCGTGATCGCTCGAAGCATCCCGAGCGCATTGCGCAGTGCATCGTCCGTGTGCGCGTAATCGACGAGCACGTTGAACGGCTGGCCCTCGTCGATGCGCTCCATGCGACCAGGCACGCCCTTGAACGCGCGCAGTCGCGGCATGAACACGATCGGGTCGCGACCCAGTCCCCACGCAGTCGCGATCGCGGCGAGCAGATTGCTGACGTTGTAGCGTCCGACCATCGGCGAATCCACGGCGAGCTCGCCCTGCGGCCAGATGAGGCGGAACGTGCTGTTGGTGAAATTGAGCGTCACCTGTTCTGCGCGCACCATCGCGGCGGGATTCTCACCGTAGGTCACGACCCGCAGCTCAGGCTTGTCCACGATCAGCTGCTCGGCGAGTTCCGCCCCGTGAGGGTCGTCGAGATTGACGATGGCAACCTTGGGCGGAGCGCCGGTTTCGCCCGTGAACAGGCGCTTCTTCACCGTGAAATAGGCGTCGATTGTCTTGTGATAATCGAGGTGATCGCGCGTGAGGTTGGTGAAAACCGCGGCGCCAAACTGCAGCCCGAGCACGCGCTTCTGGTCGATGCCGTGTGAACTGACCTCCATGACGGCGTTACGGCAGCCGGCATCCCGCATCTGTGCCATCATGCCGAAGATATCCAGCGACTCCGGCGTCGTGCGAAACGACGGCACCGTGCGCACACCGAGATCGTAGTTAATCGTGCCGATCAGGCCGACGCGCTGGTCGCCATTGAGGAAGTGCTTGATGAGGTGAGTGACGGTGGTCTTGCCGTTCGTGCCGGTCACACCCACGACGTTCATCTCGCGGTCGGGGAACCGGTAGTAGCGCTGCGCCACGCGAGCGAGCGTCGCGCGGGCATCGGCGACCTGGATGAACGTGACCTTGGCCGGCGGCAGGGCCGGGAGCTTCTCCGTCACCACCGCCACCGCGCCGCGATTCACCGCTTCGTCGATGAAGCTCGTGCCGTCGGCCCGCAGTCCGGGCAGCGCGAAGAAAAGCGTGCCGGGCACGACCCGGCGACTATCGAGCACCAGCCCGGAAATGGGCCGGTCGAGACTGCCCTTCGAGGCGAGGATTTCGCCATCGGCAAAGTAGTCGGAAAGTTTCGGGGCCATTTTGAAGACGCGGTTTCGGACTGCCGTTTCCTGTCGTGAGCGACGCGCCACCGGACGCGCTGCGAATGCCTGAATGAGGGAATTGTCGTAAGTAAGATAGCCGATCACCTGCGGCCTCCTTCCATGAGAGCGAGAGCGTTCCCCGTCGGAGAATAGACGGGCTTGATATCGAGATACTGGATAAGTTGCTCTCCGATCCGCCTGAAGGAGGGCGCGGCGACGGTGCCGCCCGAGGCGTAGCGCCCCTGCAGCGGGTCAGCATCGTCGATGATGACCGAAATCGCAACCTGCGGACGGCTGGCCGGGAAAAACCCCACGAACGAGGCGACGTGGTGTTGGTTCGAGTAACGGCCGTTGATGATCTTCTGGGTCGACCCGGTCTTGCCGGCGACTTCGTAGTTGGGGATCGCCGCGGCCTTGCCGGTTCCTTCGATCACGACGCCATGAAGCAACTGCGCCATCGTGCGCGCCGTCTGCTCACTGACCACGCGGTGCTTCGCAGCCGGGCCATAACGGTAAACAATCTCGCCGCGCGCGTCGCGGACCTCGCGGATGATTTGTGGACGCAGCAACGTGCCGCCGCTCGCGATCACGCCCATCGCCATGTGCATCTGGAGCGGCGTCGCCGCGACCGAGTGGCCCATCGGCATGCGCGTGATCGTGAGTCCATCCCACTTCTCCGGCGGAGCCATCATGCCACCGATCTCAGCTCCCACCGGAAAACCGGTCGGCTGACCAAAACCGAAAGCCCGCGCATACTCGTGAAACCGTTGCTCGCCGAGCAGCATCGCGAGCTGCGCCGCACCGCGGTTGCTCGACTTCGAGATGATCTGCGAAACCGGCAGCGGGGCATCGAACTGGTGATCCTCGTTGGGCAGACTGCGTGGCTTGCCGCGGTATTCGATGCTGCGGATGTTGCAGTCGAAACGACTCGCCGGCGTCACGAGGCCTTCCTCCAGCGCCGCGGCGGAGGCCACGATCTTGAACGTCGAGCCAGGCTCGTAAATGTCGGCGACCGCGACATTGCGCATCACATGCTGCTGATCCTGCGGGATGCGGCTGTATTCGTTGAGGTTGAACGAAGGATAATTCCCGAGCGCCAGAATGAATCCCGTGCGCGGGTCGCTCACGATGATCGTCGCTTTCTGCGGGCGAAATTTCTGTGCGATGTAGTCGAGCTCTTCCTCGACGATGTGCTGCACCGTCGAATCGAGCGAAAGCGCGACCGAGTAACCGGGCGAAGCCGGCACTTCGCGCGTGCGAAACTGCGCGATCTCGCGCCCTCTGCCGTCACGCTCGCCCTCGCGCCAGCCGTCACGACCATGAAGATAGAAATCCGCGTAGCGCTCGATGCCGTCCGCCGCCACGCCCTCCTTGTTCACGTATCCGATCACATGCGCGGCCAATCCGTTGTGCGGATAAGCGCGACGATAAACACGGTTGCCGTAGACGCCCTTCACGCCCAGCGCCTCGATTTGGGCGTAAGTGGATTCCTCGATCGTCTCACTTAGCTTCGCCCAACGGATCGGGCGCTCACCACTCGCGTCGGGTTCGTCGTCCACGACCGTCTCCTCTGCCGCGGGCATTTTCTCCTCCTCGCCGTCGACGCCGACCGCGGGAAAATTGAACACCAACGGCTTCGCCGTTGAAGCGACAGGCGCTGCAACCTCCGTCGCGGGAGTGACCACGCGCGTCTTGGTGCGGAAGATGCGCTCCATCTCCGAGAGCGGCATCCCGATCAGCTCGGCCAGCTGCGGCCACTTCTTCTCATCCTCAGGACGCAGCGACTGCGGATCGACGCCGAGCACGATGAGCGAACGACTCGTCGCCAAGATTGCACCGCGCGCATCGACGATGTCGCCCCGACGTGCGTTCTCGACGATGATCTGGCGACGCACCTTGTCGACGAAGCGCACCAGCTCCTCGCGATCGATCACATGGAGAAACACGAGCCGCGTGCCGAGTCCCGCGAAAATCGAGACGATCACCGCCGCGAGCAGAACAATGCGGTAGTTGGAGGCGAAACCCTTGGACATCGTCGTCAGCGGCGCACCGCGACCGGCACCGAGACCGGGATGATTCCCTCACCGAAAAGAGTGCGATTGCGCTTCGCCGCGAGGCGCAGCGCCGAATCGTCTGAAACATGCACCACCTGTTCCTGCCGCGGAGCGACCAGCCCGAGTCTCCACTCGGCATTGCGGCGCAACAGCGTCTGCGGATCGCGCTCGCCCTCGATCGCGGTTGTCGTCTCCGCGATCCGCCGATCGAGCTCGGCGATGCGGGCGTCGAGCACCTTGTTGGAGTTGGCCGTGAGGGAAATCTGGTGACGCATCCACACCGTGCCCAGGCCGACCGACCCGCTGAAGAAAATCATCACGAGCGTATAAACGACCATCTGGTTCACGAACGCATGCGAAGTGGAGGTTCTCATCGCGTCGTCCTCAGAGTTTGCGCAGCACCCGCAATTTCGCGGAGCGGCTGCGGGGGTTCTCGGTTTGTTCGCTCTCGCCCGGCACCACCGGGCGACGTGTGAGTGGCTCCGCGAGCTTCACGCGCAAATCCTGCGGCCGGTTGTCATTCTCGCTCTCCGGCTGACCGCACATGCGGCGGAAAAAGTGTTTTACCGGACGATCCTCCAGCGAATGGAAACTGATCACCGCGAGCACGCCGCCACTCGCGAGCTTCTCGAACGCTGCCGGCAACGCGCGCTCGATCGCGCCGATCTCGTCGTTCACCGCGATCCGGATGCCTTGGAAGCTGCGCGTCGCCGGATGCAGGCGCGACGTGTGTCGATCCTTCGCCGGAATCGCCGCCGCGATCACCTCGGCCAACGTCGCCGTGCGTGCGAGCGCACCCGAGCCACGCGCGGCCATGATCGCGCGCACCACGCGGCGCCAGTGCTGCTCTTCGCCGAAATCACGGATCGCACGGACCAGCATCTCCTCCGTCGCCGTCTCGAGCCAGCGGCTCGCGGGCACTCCGCTGCGGGGATCCATCCGCATGTCGGCGGGCGCATCATTGCGAAACGAAAAACCACGCTCCGCCTCATCGAGCTGAAACGACGAGACACCGAGATCGAACAAGATGCCGGCGAAGCCCGTCGCTTCGATCTCGGCCAACCGGCCAAAATCGCGATCGATGAGCGTGAAACGCTCTCCGAATTCCGCCGTGAGCTTTTCCGCCCGCGGTTGCGCAGCCGGGTCGCGATCGAGCGCCATCACGCTCACGCCGTCGGCCGCTTCGAGAATTGCACGCGTGTGCCCGCCCCCGCCGAAGGTGCAGTCGAGGTAACGACCGCCGGCGCACGGCGCGAGAAACTCCAGCACCTCGCGGAGCAGCACAGGTTGGTGGCCAGGCGTCATGGTGCGGCTCTCAGCGATTGCGGGCGCCATGGGAGGAAGTCCGCCGGCCTTGGCGGACGACACGCAAAACGAGTCCA